>JBFLKR010000077.1:0-13101 GCA_040883295.1 Acidimicrobiia bacterium | reverse complement strand
TGGCCGGTACCCACCTCGCTGCCGACCTCCGGTCCCGGCCCCGGCCCCACCTTTGCACCGGTTTCGTGGTGAGCCTCGACGGTCGGGTGAGCCTCGCCGGTGAATGGGGTCCGCCCGCGGGGATCCGCAACGAGCGCGACTGGCGACTGCTGCTCGAGTTGGTCATGCAGTGCGACGCCCTCATCCTGTCGGGGTCGTCGGTGGGTCGGCTCCACGGCGGGTTCCTCTCCGACCCGGGGGTGCCGATCGACGACCTCGTGGCCTGGCGGCGCGACCGAGGCCTCCCCGACCAACCTGCCACGGTCGTCATGAGTCGGGAGGGGCGGTTCGACCCCGGTGCGCTCGTCGACCTGGGGGACCGGGTCGTGGTGGCGGCTGGAGCGCCGCTGCCGCCCGACCTGGCCGACGCCTACGACGTGGTGGGCGTCGAGGTGATGGTGGTGGGCGAGTCCGGTGACGTCGAGGCGCGGCGCCTGATGGCGGGCCTCGAGTCGCTGGGACTTGGTCTCGCGTGCTCGGTGGCGGGTCCCTCGGTGCTGCACGAGCTCGTCCCGGCCCTGGACTCGGTGTTCCTCACCGTCGTCGGACGGTTCGTGGGCGGGGACGAGTACCTGTCACTGGTGGAGGGCCCGCTCTTCGACGATCTCCCGGGGTTCCGACTGGCGAGGGCACACGTGGACCCGGCGGCGCCGGGCGGCGCCGATCAGCTCTTCTTGGAACTGACCCGCGTCTGAGTGGTCAGGACGCTTCGCGAAGCTCCCGGAGCCAGCGCCGACGGATCTGCCGCCGCTCGTTGGGGGTGGTACCGCCCCAGATGCCGAGCGACTGGTTCGTCAGGACCGCGAACTCGAGGCACGGCTCCTTGACGGGGCAGTCGGCGCAGACCTCCTTGGCCGCCTTCATGCCGGCGAAGTCGTCGCCGGCGAGGAAGAACATGGAGTCGGGCAGCGACCGACAGGCCGCCTTCGTCCGCCACGTCTGGCTGGTAGACAGGTCGTTCGTGATGTCGGTGACGTTCGTGGCCACGATCGGACCAACGCCTTCCTTGGTCGGGTTGTTCCCAGACCGTACGGACCGGACCTAAGACGCGGATGAGAACGCGGTCACGGGCGTGTCACGGGGCCCGTCAACTCGTTTCGTCCTCCCACGGGATGGGCTGGTGGTCGGGTTCGTACCGCCGCAGTTCCCGCCGGGCCAGCGTCCGGATGTGGACGGCGTCGGGCCCGTCCGCCACCCGTAGCGTGCGCGCATGGGCGTACATCGAGGCGAGGGGGAAGTCCTGGGTGAACCCGGCCCCGCCGAACAGCTGGATCGCCTGGTCGAGGACCCACTGGGCCATGCGGGGCACCACGACCTTGATGGCCGAGATCTCGATCCTGGCGCCCTTCACGCCCACGGTGTCGATGAGCCACGCCGTCTTCAGCACGAGGAGCCGGGCCTGGTCGATGCGCATCCGGGCCTCGGCGATGGTGTCACGGACCGTGTCGTGGTCGGCGACGGGGCGCCCGAACGTCTCCCGGCCGAGGGTCCGCTCGCACATCATGTCGTAGGCCCGCTCGGCCATCCCGATGGCGCGCATGCAGTGGTGGATGCGCCCCGGGCCCAGACGGGCCTGGGCGATGGCGAAGCCGCCGCCCTCCTCGCCGAGGAGGTTCTCGGCCGGGACCCGGACGTCGTGGAAGGCGACCTGGGGGTGCCCACCCCGGTCGAGGTATCCGAAGACGAGGAGGTCCCGCTCCACCTCGACCCCGGGCGTGTCCGTGGGCACGATGACCATCGACTGGCGGTGGTAGGGGTCGGCGTCGGGATTGGTGACCCCCATCACGATGGTGAACGCGCACCGGGGTGAGGACAGTCCCGACGAGTACCACTTGCGACCCGAGATGACGTACTCGTCGCCCTCCCGGCGGATCCGCGTCCGGATGTTGGTGGCATCGGACGAGGCGACGTCCGGCTCGGTCATCGAGAAGGCGCTGCGGATCTCGCCCTCGAGCAGCGGGTGGAGCCACCGCTCCTGCTGCTGGTCGGTGCCGAACATGTGGAGGATCTCCATGTTCCCCGTGTTGGGGGCGTCGCAGTTGAACACCTCGGGGGCGAAGTGGGGCACATGGCCGGTGAGCTCGGCGATGGGCGCGTACTCGGTGACGGACAGTCCTGCCCCGTCCTCGGGATCGGGGAGGAACATGTTCCACAGGCCGTCGGCCTTCGCCCGCGCCTTCAGCTCCTCGAGGATCGGCGGGTGGAAGTGGGGGTCGCCCGACTCCTCCATCTGCGCCTCGTAGGTCGACTCGTTCGGCATGACGTGGCGATCCATGAACGCCGCCACCCGCTCGTGGTACTCCTTGCCCGTGGGGCTCATCGCGAAGTCCATGGTCTCCTCGGTCGTCGACGGGGTGACGACGCTACGCGTCCGGCCCCGGGTCGGCGACGTAGGAGACGCACAGGCGGACGACCTCGTCGACCCACGCATCGCGGTCGTCGTCCATGGCCGGGTGGTGGGCGGCCGCCTCGACGGTGGCGACGAGGAGCTCGGCGCGGCGCCCTGCGTCGCGCTCGGCGTGGCCGAACCGCCGCAGGTGCCAGGCCACCTCCTCGGCCATCGCCCGCTCGGCGGCCTCCAGGGCCTCGGCGAGCTCGGGCGTCCGCGGGGCGGTCCACAGCAGGCGGTGGAGTGGTCCGGCATTGGCGTCGGCGGCCGCGTCCACGAACGCCCGACAGGTGTCCTCGGGGCCGGGCTGGGCGACCCGCAGGCGGGCACCTGCCTCGACCAGGAGCGGCAGGGCCTCGCCGAGGTGGCGTTCGGCGAGGCCCACCAGCAGGGCGTCCTTGTTGGGGAAGTACTGGTAGAGCGACCCGATCGAGACCCCCGCCTCGGCGGCCACGTCATTGGTGGTGGTGGCCCGGTACCCGTCCTCGGTGAAGATGCGAGCGGCGGCGTCGAGCACCCGGTCGACGAGTGCCCGGGAGCGTTGCTGGCGGGGGCGTTTGCGTGGGGCGGCGGTCACCGACGAATGCGAGTGGTTGGACATGAGGATTGCTCGCATAATAGGTGCATGCGAACCGTCGACGTCTCCACCGAACTCCCCGCCCCGGCCGCCACGGTGTGGCGAGCGGCCACGACCCCCGCCGCCTTCGTCCACGTCGCCGATGGCATGCTCCGATTCCCGGCCGCCGAGCGGGCCGGCGACCGCTGGCGGCTGGGCGACCGACTCGAGGGCTGGACGTTCCTGTTCGGCGTGGTGCCGTTCTCACGCCATCGGCTGGAGGTGGTCGGGCTCGACCCGACGGCGATGACCCTCGAGAGCGACGAGGGTGGCGGCATCGTGCGGTCCTGGCGCCATCTGATCGTGGTCGAGTCGCTCGGTGCCGGCCGGTGCCGCTACCGGGACCGGATCGAGATCGAGGCCGGGATGCTCACCGTCGTGGTGGCGGCCTTCGCCCACGTGTTCTACCGGTATCGCCAACGTCGCTGGCGATCCCTCGCCCCGGTCCTGGCGGCCGTCGTCGACTGAGCGTCGTCGGCCCGGGTGGCGTCCGGTTCAGGTTCGAGGAGCCCCATCGCGTCGGGACGTCGCAGCAGGAGGGCGGCGGGGATCGCCGCCACCACGCTGAGTCCCGCCCCGAGCCACGACGGCAGCTCCACCGCGGTGGCGAAGAGGACCCCGCCGATGGCGGTGGAGACGATGGTCCCGACGCTCCCGACCGATTGGTACAGGCCGAGCACCCCGCCTCGGAAGCGGTCGGGGAGCGCCCGGGTGGCGATGGCCTGCACGGGCGGCGTGGTCAGGCCGCCGCCGAAGGCGAACATGGCGCTGCCGACCGCTGCGAGCACCCACGACGGGGCGATGATGGCCACGGCGAGCCCGGCACCGCGGGCGATGGTGCCCACGATCGCCGTCCTGACCTCGCCCAGGCGCTCGAGGATGGGCGGGAGCGCCCGGGTCTGGGTCAGCAGCTGGGAGATGCCCACGACCGTGAGCAGCAGCCCGATCGACAGGTTGACCGCTTCGGGGGTCGCTCCGGCGAACCAGTACGCCTCCCCGACGAGTGCGAACGTCGAGATGACGAGGCCGAGCACGAACATCGCCAGGAACCCGAGGCCGAGGGTGAGCAGCAGCGTCGGGTTGGCGAGCACCATCCGGGCCGTGAGCCGCTCCCGCGTGGCGTTGCGACGGGCCCGCTCGTCGGCGTCGAGCGACTCGTCGAGGACCCGCCAGGTGAGGATGACCGCGGCCACCGCCGCCGCTGCCGCCACGAGGTAGGGGAGGCGCAGGCCGACACTCGAGAGCAGGCCGCCGAGGGCCGGACCGACGGCGAAGCTCACGCCGAACACGGCGAAGATGGACCCCAGGGCCTGGGCCCGCTTCTCGGGCGGTGTCACGTCGGTGACGTAGGCCTGGGCGACGACGATGTTGCCGCCGGTGATGCCGTCGAGGATGCGGGCCGCGAACAGCCAGCCCGCATTCGGGGCGAACGCCAGCATGGCGAAGCTGATGGCGGTGCCGATCTGGCTGACGAGCAGCACCGGGACCCGCCCGATCCGATCGGACAGCCGTCCGAGGTAGGGGCCGGCCACGAACTGGGCGGCGAAGAAGACTGCGGCGAGCAGGGTGACGAACTCGGGCGACAGGTCGTACTCGTTCTTGGCGAAGAGCGGGAGGATCGGGAGGATCATCGAGGCCCCGACCATCTGCACGAAGACGACGAGCAGGATGGTGAGGAGGCGGCGGTCGCGGGTCATGGCTCCGAGTGCGTGGGGGACGGCGCGTCGCGCTACGGGGCGGGCGTGTCCCGTGGATGTGGGGTGCCGATGGCGGCGAGCGCCACCATGGCGAGGGCCGACACGGCGGCGGCGACGGCCCCGGCGACGAGGCGGCCCGACAGCGAGTCGGACTCGATGGCGAACCCGACGAGGCCGACCACCAGCCCGGGCGCCGCTGCGATGGCGAATCGGGCCGGCGTGGTGGCGAGGCCCGCCGACCAGCCGACCGCGACGGCGGCCCCCGGCCAGGCGGGCGAGGCTGCCAACACGAGACCGGCCCCGAGTCCGGCGAGCACCGAGCCGAGGAGTCGGGTTCGGGCGACCGGCCCGTCGGCGGTCGCCACCCCGACGCCGATCACGACGCCGACGACCACGACGGCCAGCAACGCCACCAGCCGGTCGAGCCAGCGGTCGACCGTGACGGCGGCGAGGAGGCCGCTGCGCTCCACCACGCCGAGCGCAGCGGTGGCCACGATGCCGACGACGACTGCCAACGCCACGCCGAGCGCACCGGCGGCGAGCGCCGTGCCGAGGGCACGGGTGAGTCGGGCCGGGCCGGGTTCAGAGTCGGGACCGGAAGAAGGCAATCGTCCGGTCCCACGCCTGGGTGGCGGCCTCGGCGTCGTAGGCCTCGGGTCGCGAGTCGTTGAAGAAGGCGTGGCCGGTGCCCGGGTAGAAGTGGAAGGTCACGTCGTGGCCGAGGTCGGTGAGGTGGGCGAGGAGCTGCTTGGCGCCGTCGAGCGTCGCCCACGAGTCCTCCTCCGCGTAGTGGCCGAGGTAGGCGGCATGGGACGCGGTGTAGTCGGGCTGGGTGTCGTCCCAGGGGATGGCGCCGTAGAAGGGCACGCAGGCGGCGACCCGCTCGTCGATCGTGGAGAGCCAGAGCACGAGACCCCCACCCATGCAGAACCCGACGGCGCCGACCGCCGACCCGGTGGTCGATTCGAGGCCGAGGAGCGCCGACACCGCCCCCTGCATGTCGGCGGCCGCTCGGGGCAGCTCCATCTGCATCATGATCTTGCCCGCCTCGTCGGGCTCGTCCGTCTCGACGCCGTGGTACAGGTCGGGGGCGAGCGCCACGAAGCCGGCATCGGCGAACCGATCGCAGACGTCCTTGATGTGGTCGACGAGGCCCCACCACTCCTGGATGACGAGGACCCCGGGCCCCGAGCCGGATTCGGGAACCGCCAGGTAGCCCTGGGCGGTCGAGCCGTTGGATGCGAATTCGATCATGTCTCCCATGCCGACGACGTTACGCGGGCGGCGGGTCGGATGTCGCCGGACGTAGGGTGCGGCCGATGGACGTCCTCCGCACCCCCAGCGAGCGGTTCGCCGACCTGCCCGACTTCCCCCACGAGCCCCACTACACCGACGTGCCCGACGGCGAGGGAGGCCACCTGCGGATCGCCCACGTCGAGGTGGGGGAGGGGCGCCCGGTGTTGCTCATGCACGGCGAGCCGTCCTGGTCGTTCCTGTACCGACACGTCATGCCGCCGCTCGCGGCCGCGGGCCTGCGGGCGGTCGCTCCCGACCTGGTGGGGTTCGGCCGCTCGGACAAGCCCACCCGTCAGGCCGACTACTCCTACGCCCGCCACGTTGCCTGGATGTCGGCGTGGCTCGAGGCGGTCGACCTGCGCGACGTCGTCTTGTTCGGCCAGGACTGGGGTGGTCTCATCGGGTTGCGGCTCGTGGCGGCCCACCCCGATCGGTTCGCCGGGATCGTGGTCGCCAACACCGGGCTGCCGACCGGCGACCAGCGCATGCCGGAGGCCTTCGAGGCGTGGCGGGAGTTCTCCCGGACCTCGCCCGGGTTCGACGTGGGTCGGGTCGTCGCCAACGGGACCGTGAGCGAGCTCCCGCCCGAGGTGGTGGCCGCCTACGACGCCCCGTTCCCCGACGACGACCACAAGGCCGGGGCGCGGGTCTTCCCGTCGCTCGTGCCGGCCTCGCCCGACGACCCCGCCGCCGACGACCAACGGGCGGCCTGGGTGGTGCTCTCGACCTGGGACAAGCCCTGCTCGACGGCCTTCAGCGATGCCGACCCGATCACCGCCGGCGGGGAACGACCCTTCCGGAAGCTGGTGCCCGGCGCAGCCACGTCGCCCCATCGCACGATCGAGGGCGCGGGGCACTTCCTGCAGGAGGACGCCCCCGACGAGGTGGTGGCCGCGATCGTCGACGTGGTGCGGCTGCTCGACTGACCGACCCCCCGGGGTCGGCGAGTCAGGTCTTGCGCTTGGCGCGACGCATGTGGGTCGCCCAGCCGACGAGCGCCCCGGCCACGAAGATGGCCACCGTGTAGATCCACAGCGGCAGGTCGAAGTCCAGCCACAGGAAGCGGAAGCCCGTCTCCTGGGTGTTCTGGAAGACGAAGAGGAGCACGGCGACGACGATGAGTACGCCGAGCACGAGCCGGCCGTTGATGCCGGACCCCCCCGTCACGATTTCCCGGTCCCGTGAGTCGCTCATGACACCTCCTGTGGAGGATGTCTACCACGGTGGCGTCCCGAGGCGAGCCGAGGGCGCGAAGAACTTCTCGTCGATCGGTTTCCGCGACCCGCTCGGTCCGTCGTAGGGTCTCCGACGCTTCCCCGAGCCGCCCCGTGAGGGGCCGCGCCGTGGGTTCGTCGAGGAACTCGTTGACAGCTCACACCCGTGTAATTACAGTGCTGGGACTGCACCACATGTTGTGGTCCCGGAGGGAGCAAACCACAACATCTTGTGGTTTGGAGGGTATGACCGAGTCCTGACGGCGCCGCCTGTCCCGGCGGCGCCGACCCGACTCCGGCCGGCCATCGGCCCGGCCGTCGGGCGCCCGACCACGGCGGCAGTGCAGACGGATCGAGACAGCGAGGAGAGCCGGACACATGGCAGACGGGTTGCAGATCGAGCGGCGTTTCACGACCGCAGGCACCGATCCCTACGAGGGCATCGAATGGAGTCGCCGCGATTCGCGGATCACCAACCCCGACGGGTCCGTGGTCTTCGAGATGACCGACGTGGAGATTCCGGCGGGCTGGTCCCAGGTCGCCGCCGACATCATGGTGTCGAAGTACTTCCGCAAGGCCGGCGTCCCCCAGGTCGACCACGACGGCACGCCGCTGCTCGACACCGACGGCGCCCCGATCACGGGGCCGGAGCAGTCGTCGAAGCAGGTCTTCGACCGCCTCGCCGAGACCTGGCGCTGGTGGGGGGAGACCCACGGCTACTTCGCCACCGCCGACGACGCCCAGGCCTTCTGCGACGAGCTCAAGTACATGCTCGCCACCCAGATGGCGGCCCCCAACTCGCCGCAGTGGTTCAACACCGGCCACCACCACAAGTACGGCATCGAGGGGCCCGAGAACGGTTTCTGGCGAGCCGACCCCGAGACCGGCGAGACCACCCTCACCGGCACCTCCTACGTGTACCCCTCCCCCTTCGCCTGCTTCATCCAGTCGGTCGACGACGACCTCGTCAACGAGGGCGGGATCATGGACCTCTGGGTCCGTGAGGCCCGCCTCTTCAAGTTCGGGTCGGGGACCGGGACCAACTTCTCGTCCATCCGCTCCGAGGGCGAGCGCCTCTCGGGCGGCGGCACGTCGTCGGGCGTCATGTCCTACCTGAAGGTGGGCGACCGGGCAGCCGGCGCCATCAAGTCCGGTGGCACCACCCGTCGGGCCGCCAAGATGGTCATCCTCGACCTCGACCATCCCGAGATCGAGGACTTCATCGACTGGAAGAAGATCGAGGAGGACAAGGCCCGCATCCTCATCGAGGCGGGTGGGTTCCCTGCCGACTTCAACGGCGAGGCCTACGCCACCGTCGCCGGCCAGAACTCCAACAACTCGGTGCGGGCCACCAACGACTTCATCCGCGCCGTGTTGACCGACGACGACTGGCACCTCACCGAGCGCACCTCGGGCGAGGTCACCAAGACCGTCAAGGCCCGCGAGCTGTGGCGTCGGATCGCCGACGCCGCCTGGGCGTGCGCCGACCCGGGGATGCAGTACCACAGCACGATCAACCAGTGGCACACGTGCCCGGCCGACGGTGAGATCCGGGGCTCCAATCCGTGCTCGGAGTACATGTTCCTGGACAACACGGCCTGCAACCTGGCCTCGGTCAACCTCGTCACCTTCATGCGCGAGGACGGGACCGTCGACGTCGACGCCTACCGGCATGCCATCCGGCTGTGGACGATCGTGCTGGAGATCTCGGTCACGATGGGCCAACTGCCGTCGAAGGAGCTCGCCGAGCGCACCTGGGCGTACCGCACGCTCGGCCTCGGCTACGCCAATCTCGGCTCGCTGCTCATGCGCATCGGCCTCCCCTACGACTCCGACGAGGGCCGGGCGATGGCCGGGGCGCTCACCGCGATCCTGACGGGCCACTCGTACGCCACCTCCGCCGAGATCGCGGCGGTCAAGGGCCCGTTCCCGGGGTTCGAGCCGAACCGCGACCACATGCTGCGGGTCATGCGCAACCACCGTCGCGCCGCCTACGACGCCGACCGCGCCGAGTACGAGGAGGTCGACCACTACGTCATGGGCATCGACGCCGACCTGGCGCCCGAGTACCTCGTCGCTGCCGCCCGGGAGTCGTGGGACGAGGCGGTCGAGCTCGGCGAACGGAACGGCTACCGCAACGCCCAGGCCACGGTGCTCGCCCCGACCGGCACGATCGGCCTGCTCATGGACTGCGACACGACCGGCGTGGAGCCCGACTTCGCCCTGGTCAAGTTCAAGAAGCTGGCCGGCGGCGGCTACTTCAAGATCATCAACCAATCGGTGGCGCCGGCCCTGCGCAATCTCGGGTACTCCGAGCCGCAGATCGCCGAGATGATCACCTATGTGGTCGGTACCTCGTCGCTCGACGACGCCCCCCACATCAACCGACAGTCACTGGCCGCCAAGGGCTTCACCGAGGCGGACCTCGACGCCATCGAGGCGACCCTGCCCGGCGTCTTCGAGCTGAAGCACGCCTTCAGCCCGTTCGTGCTGGGCGAGGCGCGGATGCGGGCGCTCGGCTTCGAGGCCGACGAGTACGCCACGTTCGAGTTCGACATGTTGGCCTCGCTCGGCTTCACCCGGGAACAGATCCGACAGGCGAGCGACGTGATCTGCGGTCGCCAGACGATCGAGGGGGCGCCCTACCTGGCCGACGGGCACCTGCCGGTGTTCGACTGCGCCAACCGCAACGGCAAGTACGGCGAGCGGTACATCCACCACTCGGGCCACATCAAGATGATGGCCGCCGCGCAGCCGTTCATCTCGGGGGCGATCTCCAAGACGATCAACATGCCCAACGAGGTGACCGCCACCGACATCGAGGAGTCCTACATGCTCTCGTGGGAGCTGGGACTCAAGGCGATGGCCCTCTACCGGGACGGATCCAAGGCCTCCCAGCCCCTCTCGTCGTCGTCGGACGACGGTGTGTCCGAGGAGGAGGACCTCGAGGTCGCCGAGGCGCTCGAGGAGGAGAAGGCACTCGCCTGGGGAACGATCCCGGTCGGGCTCTCGCCGACCCAGGCCTACGCCAGGGGCATGACCCCGCCGCGGTTCCTGCTGCCGTCGCGACGGGCGGGCTGGACCCAGGAAGCCCGGGTCGGTGGCCACAAGGTGTTCCTGCGCACCGGCGAGTACGAGGACGGCACACTCGGCGAGTTGTTCATCGACCTGGCCAAGGAGGGGGCGACCCTCCGCGGGGTGCTGGGATGCTTCGCCATCGCGGTCTCCAAGGGCCTCCAGTACGGGGTGCCGCTGTCGGAGTACGTGGACACCTTCACATTCCAGACCTTCGAGCCCCGGGGCATGGTCGAGGGCCATCCGAACATCAAGATGGCCAACTCGATCATCGACTACATCTTCCGGGCCCTGGCGGTCGAGTACCTGGAGCGCGACGAGCTGGCGCAGGTGCCGCCGGACCGGTCCGTCTCGGACCTGCCCGAACCGCCCGTCGGGGCGGCCATCGAGGCCGGCCAGCAGCTGAACCTCGTCGATGCGTCGATGGAGGATGACATCTCGGCCCAGCAGGAAGCGGCGGCGTTCACCGATTCGCCGGCGGCGGTGGTCCCGGTCCCCGAGCCCGAGCCGGTCGGGGCCGCCCAGGTGGCCAAGACGGCGGACGCCACGACGGCGGCGGCGCAGGCAGCGCTCGGCGACATGATGGGCGATGCACCCCTCTGCGACGTGTGTGGCCACATCACGGTCCGCAACGGCAGTTGCTACAAGTGCCTGAACTGCGGCAACAGCCTCGGCTGTAGCTGATGTGAAACAACACGGTCTCAACCCCTGATTTCTCACGGATTGAGACCGGGTTTCTCTGGGAACGGGTCCTGTTCGAGACCCGTTCTCGGGAACCAGACGACGGGGGGGAGGGCAGTTGTCCTCCCCTCCGTCGTGGTCACTGGTGGCCGGCGCCTCATGGGACCATTGCGGTTGGCAACCACGACGGGGGACAGCCCGTGAAGCGGAGGCGTCCAGCGGCCCGTTGGGTCGGCGATCGACCAATTGGTGACCGACTGGCGCAAGGCGCTCGACCACCTGCGCTCGGACGCCGCCGCGATCGCCGCATTGGACGTGTTGGCGGGCATGCCGCTGTTGACGGCGTCGCCGCCCGCCCGAGCCACCGGTAGGAGCGAAGCGGCCATCAGCGATGCCATCGACCACCTCGTCGGGGCCGGCATCGCCTCCGAACGCACCCCGAATGCAGGCGTGGCAGGGCACGAGGTGCCCGCGGTCTTTGTCCGGACCTTTTGGAGGGGGTTGACTCCGAGCCC
The DNA here is from genome assembly GCA_040883295.1 of Acidimicrobiia bacterium. Classification (GTDB taxonomy): domain Bacteria; phylum Actinomycetota; class Acidimicrobiia; order Spongiisociales; family JAENVV01; genus JAHEFX01. The sequence continues at coordinate 1,579 of JBFLKR010000077.1, read as the reverse complement.
GTCTTGTGATTTAGTTCACAAGACCTTGTGATAGAGATCACAAGGCAGCGACATGAGGGAAGGAGTCATAGTCATGTCGACACTCACGCCCAAGGCCGAGGCACCCACGCAGGGTGGCTCCGTGTTCGTGTCCCGCACTCCCAGCCGGACCCTCGTCACGTGGGTCGCCATCCTCTCGTTCGTCGTCGGGTTCGGCGCCATCCTCGGTGGTCTCGGCGGCATGTGGTACACCTACGACCAGGCGGCCACGCAGGACATCACGACGCCCGATGACGCCGCGATCCCCTCGACCCCCGTCCGGGGTCCGTTCACGATGTGGGCCCAGGCCGACATCATCACCCACCACCAGCTCGACCGCACCGAAGGGCTGTTCTACGCCCAGATGCCACGGTTCGTCGACCAGGTGGACGAGAACGGTGAGCCGGTGATCGGCGAGGACGGCGAAGTCGTCCAGGTCCCGAACGAAGCTCGGTCCTCGTGGTTCAGCGCCACGACCCTGACCAACGCCCTGTCCCTCGGCATCCTGGCCTACGCCCTGGGCTTCATGGCGGTCGCCTTCGGGGCACTCTTCGTCCTCAACGGGTTCCTCTTCTGGAGCCTGCGCCCGGTGCGGATGACCTGACCGCACCACGTGGGCATCGGCGGCCGGTCCGTTCCGCCGATGCCCCAACGGACCGGGCAGAGCGGTTTGTGACCCGCTCTTCCCCGGGCCACACCCGCACCCCCGCCGGCCGGCGGGGGTGCGGCGCGTCGACACCGAACATTCATCCGGAATCCCATGCGGAATCGGCACCAGCATGAGAACATGGAAGTCCGACCAACCGGTGAACGGCAGGTGAACGCCACGCACCGATCCCGAAAGGGGCGCCATGGCCGAGTTCGCCACCGACGACATCGCCTTCCTCGATCGCCTCGATCGTCACCCGGGGTGGGCCTTCACGCCCGACGCCTCCCCCGACGAGCGCATCCGGGCGCTGGCCGGGTTCCTCCGCCACTACTCGAGTCGCATGGGCCCCGCCGCCGAGCAGGCGACGTGGCTGGCGAACTGGATCGATGACCACGTCGACGAACCCGCTGCTCTGGCCCTCGCCGGCGAACAGCTCTGTGCCCTCATCGACGAGCTCGATGGCGCCGTCGCCTACGCCGCCGCCGAACTGGTGCTGGCCCTGCGTGCGGCGGCGGTGACGGACGGCAACGGGCCGGAGGCGTAGCCTCGACCGCCATGGCCGACCTCGACGTGCGTGACGCCGATGGGGTCCACGTCGTCATCCTCTCGCGACCCGATTCGCTCAACGCCCTCACCCTCGAGTTGCTCGACGAGCTGTTCGCCGCCCTCGATCGGGCGCAGTCGGTGGGTGCCCCGGTGGTCATCACCGGATCGGGTCGAGCGTTCTGCGCCGGGGCCGATCTCGCCGCGATCGCCGACCCGCCGTCCAGCGGCACGCTCGGTTCGGCGGTGGCCCGACGCATGCAGACCCACTTCAACGAGGTGCCCCGACGCATCGCCTCCCTCGGCGTCCCGGTGGTGGCGGCCGTCAACGGCGTGACGGCGGGTGGCGGCATCGGGTTGGCCCTCGCC
>JBFLKR010000076.1:0-3767 GCA_040883295.1 Acidimicrobiia bacterium | reverse complement strand
GTGTCGATCGAGATCACCACGCCGGCCTCCGAGAGCGCCTCGACGACCGGTATGACCCGTCGCAGCTCCTCGTCCTCCGGTACCGGGTCGGCACCCGGTCGGGTCAACTCACCGCCGACGTCGACGATCGCCGCCCCGTCGGCCACCATGGCGAGGGCGGCGACCACCGCGCCCTCGGGGTCGAGGTGGAGGCCGCCGTCCGAGAAGGAGTCGGGGGTGACGTTGAGGATCCCCATGATCGGGGTCCCTGCGGCGGCGTCGAGGGTCCGGGTGCGCAGCCGCCAGGCGAGCGGGCCGGGGCTCATCCCCGATCGAGGAGGGCGAGCGCCTCGGCGCGGGTGGCCGGGTTGGTCTTGAAGACGCCGCGCACCGCCGACGTCGTCGTCTTCGACCCGGGTTTCTTGATCCCCCGCATGCTCATGCACAGATGCTCGGCGGTGATGACCACCATGACGCCGGCGGGTTCGAGCACCTCCATGAGGGTGTCGGCGACCTGGGAGGTGAGCCGCTCCTGCATCTGGGGGCGTCGGGCGTAGACCTCGACGAGGCGGGCGAGCTTCGAGAGCCCGGTCACGGCACCCCGGGGCATGTAGGCCACCGCCGCCTTGCCGTGGAACGGCACGAGGTGGTGCTCGCACATCGAGTAGAAGGGGATGTCCTTCACCATCACGATCTCGTGGTGGTCATCCTCCGTGAACGACTTCTCGACCACGGAGGCCGCGTCCATGGAGAGCCCCCCGAGGGTCTCGGCATACGCCCGGGCGACCCGGGCCGGGGTCTCCCGGAGGCCTTCTCGGTCGGGGTCCTCCCCGACCGCAGTGAGGATCTGGCGGATGGCGGCCTCGATGGCGGCATGGTCGACGGACATGGGCCGCGAGGGTACCCCGGGCGCGCCGGTGCCCGACGAGGTCGGCCTAGAGGCCGCCCGTGCCGAGCCCGGCGGCCAGCACGAAGGTCAGGATGCAGACGTCCTGGACGAAGTGGATCGCCCACGGCCAGCCGATGCCGTCGGTCTCCAACATCGCCTTCGACACCCACAGGGCGACACCGCGGCCATGGCCACACCCGGGAGGCCGTACGGGATCCCGGAGTAGTGGACGATCCCGAACAGGACGGCATTGAGGGCCATGGCGTGACCGGTCCCGACCGTCGGGGTGAGGGTGGCCAGCGGCGCCGACCAGAAGGCGACCTCCTCGTTCAGGGCGTTGACCGCGGCGAGCACGACCACCACCGGCAACACGTCGAGGATCTCGGTCGGACCGGGTACGTCACCGGCGGCGACCACGAGGAAGGCGATCGTGCCGGCGGCGATCGCCAGCGCCGACCAGGTGCCCGCCCAGGCCCTTGCTACGCGGCCGCCTCAGTCCTGGGTGGTCTCGAAGTTGGCGATGGCGGCCGGGGCAGCCGGCTCGGGACGGGACTCGGGCATCCGGATGCGGGCCCGGCCGTCGGGATCGTGCTCCCACTTGGGCACGTCCGAGAGCACTTCGGATACCTCGCTCGCCGACAGCGTCTCCCGCTCGAGAAGCGCGTCGGCGAGGGCGTGGAGGGCGTCGACGTGGGTGGTGAGGATCTCGCGGGCCTCGTCGTGGCCGCGGGCGATGATCTCGCGCACCTCCTCGTCGATGCGGGAGGCGACCTCGTCGGAGTAGTCCTTGTGGGTGGCGTAGTCCTTGCCGAGGAACACCTCGCCCTCGTTCTGCCCGTACTTCATCGGGCCGAGTCGGTCGGACATGCCGTACTGCATCACCATCTTGCGGGCGAGGTCGGTGGCCTTGTCGATGTCGTTCGAGGCGCCGGTCGACGGGTCGCCGAAGATGATCTCCTCGGCGGTGCGGCCCCCGAGCAACATCGCGATCCGATCGACCAGCTCGCTGCGGCGGGCGTAGTTGCGGTCCTCCTCGGGCAGCGACAGCGTGTACCCGCCGGCCCGGCCGCGGGGGATGATCGTGATCTTGTGGATGGGATCCGCCTCGGGAAGCGCGAAGCCGACGAGGGCGTGCCCGCCCTCGTGATAGGCGGTGAGGCGACGTTCATCCTCGCTCATGACCCGGCTCTTCTTCTCCGGGCCGGCGATGACGCGGTCGATGGCCTCCTCCAAGGTCTTCATCGTGATGAGGTTCTCGCTCTTGCGAGCGGTCAGCAGGGCCGCCTCGTTGATGAGGTTGGCGAGGTCGGCGCCGGTGAAGCCGGGGGTCTGGCGGGCGAGCGTCTTCAGCTCGATCTCGTCGGAGATCGGCTTGCCCTTGGAGTGGACCTCGAGGATCTGCGTCCGGCCGTTGAGATCGGGCCGATCGACGACGATCTGGCGGTCGAAGCGGCCCGGCCGGAGCAGGGCGGGGTCGAGGATGTCGGGACGGTTCGTCGAGGCCATGACGATGACGCCCGAGTTCATCTCGAAGCCGTCGAGCTCGACCAGCAACTGGTTGAGCGTCTGCTCGCGCTCGTCGTGACCACCACCGAGGCCGGCGCCGCGATGGCGGCCGACGGCGTCGATCTCGTCGATGAAGACGATCGCCGGGGCTTGCGCCTTGGCCTGCTCGAACAGGTCGCGCACCCGGCTGGCGCCGACGCCGACGAACATCTCGACGAAGTCGGAGCCAGAGATCGAGAAGAACGGGACGCCGGCCTCCCCGGCGACGGCTCGGGCGAGCAGCGTCTTGCCGGTCCCCGGCGGGCCGTAGAGCAGCACGCCCTTGGGGATCTTCGCCCCGATCGCCTTGAACTTCGCCGGGTTGGCGAGGAACTCCTTGATCTCAGTGAGCTCCTCGATGGCCTCGTCGAGGCCGGCGACGTCGTCGAAGGTCACCTTGGGGTGGTCCTTGCCGATCTGCTTGGCCTTGGCCTTCCCGAACTGCATGACGCGGTTGCCCCCGCCCTGCATCTGCATGATGAAGAAGATCATCAGGCCGAAGAGGAGCAAGTAGGGCAGGAAGCCGATGACGACCGTCCAGATGCTCGTGCCCTCCTGCACGTTGGTGAAGGCGATGCCCTGTTCCAGGGCCGTCTGGGTGAGGATCTCCTCGAAACCGTCGGGATAGGACGCCTGAACGTCGGCGCCGATCCCCTCCGACAGCTCCTGGTCGGTCGCCGGGGCGGTCTCGAAGCCCTCGACGATGTCGGCCTCCGAGCGGATCCGAACCGCCTCGAACTCACCGCCCTCGAGGCGCTCCATGAACGCGTCGAGCGTGATCTCGTTGGGGGCCGTGCTGGTCTGGAAGACCGTTTGGAGGGCGAAGACGACCACGACGAGGATCAGGGCGTAGACGATGATGGTGCGGACGGTGCGGTTCACTGCAATGGTCTCCTGGGTCCGTGACGCCCCGCCATCGGCCGACCGTCACGTTGCCATGGTATGTCGTCGGGTCCTCTAACGCTCGGGACTGCCATCGTCATCCCCGTCCTCGGTCATGAGCGCGATGTGGGGCAGGTTGCGGTAGTACCCGGCGTAGTCCAATCCGTAGCCGACCACGAACTCGGATCCGATCTCGAACCCCACGTACGCCACGTCGATCGACACCCGTTGGATGCCGGTCTTGTGGAGCAGGGTGGCGACCTCGATCGACGCCGGTTTGCGGACCTGGAGGCTCTTGAGCAGATACGACAGGGTGAGGCCGGAGTCGATGACGTCCTCGACGATGAGGACGTGGCGGTCCTCGATCTCCGAGTCGAGGTCCTTGAGGATGCGGACCACGCCGGAGGTCTGGGTGGCGGCGCCGTAGGAGGAGACCGCCATGAAGTCGAACTCGACGGGGATGGTGATGTGT
>JBFLKR010000075.1:0-4912 GCA_040883295.1 Acidimicrobiia bacterium | reverse complement strand
AGGCAGTCGGCGGTGAAGGAGGGGGTCAGGATCGCCAGCCGCCGGACCCCGTCGGCGTACAGGCGGTCGAGCTCCTTGTCGGTGTAGGGCTCAATCCACTTCTGGCCGGCGAGGCGGGACTGGAAGGTGGTGTCATACGTGCCCTCGGCGAGGTCGAGCTCGGCGACGAGCCCCCGCGTGGTGGCGAAGGCCTGGGCTCGGTAACAGAACCGGTTGGCCTCGTTGATCTGGGAGCAGCAGGCATCGACGGCGAGGCACCACCGACCGGTCATGTCCGACTTCCGGACCTGCTTCTCGGGGAGTCCGTGGTAGCTGAAGAGGACGTGGTCGGGCTGGAAGTCGTCGAGCAACGGGCGGGCCACCGTGGCCACCGACCGGAGGAAGCCGGGGTCGTCGTAGAAGGCGCCAACGGTCGTCACATCGGGCACGTTCCAGCGGCTCCCAACGACTTCGAGCGCCTTCTGGACGGCCGAGCCACCGGAGGCCGAGGCGTACTGGGGGAAGAGCGGGACGATGACCATCCGGTCGCAGCCGGCCGCCACGAGCTCGTCCACGGCGTCGGCGATGGGCGGCTCCTGGTAGCGCATGCCCATCGCCACCCGGAACCCGTCGCCGAGCTCCTCGGCGACCCTGGCGGCGAGGGCCTCGGTGTTGAGGACCAGTGGCGAGCCGTCCTCGGTCCAGATCTTCTCGTAGGCCTCCGCCGACCGGGCGGGTCGGAACGGCAGGATGACGCCGTTGAGCAGGGCGCCACGGACCGGTGCGGGGAGGTCCAGTACCCGCGGGTCGGAGAGGAACTCCCGGAGGTAGCGGCGAACGTCGCCGGTGTCGGTCGAATCGGGGGTGCCGAGTTGCACCAGGAGCACTCCGATCGGACGGGTGACCATCGTCATGGGGCGGCACCGTAGGGAACGAGGTTGGGACAGCACGTCGGCATCGATTCGACGCGGCGTCGGACGTCAAGGCCGGTGCGGCCGGTGCCGATACCACTCCCATGGGACGGTTGGGAGCCCCCGTACTGGCGGCGTTGTCGCTGGTCGTGGCCATCGTCGGCACGCCCGCCACCGCGGGCGGCGCCGTCGGGCCGCCGGCGTTGGTGATCACGGAGGTGATGACCAATCCCTCCGCCGTGCCCGACGAAGACGGCGAGTGGTTCGAGGTCCACAATCCCGCGGACCAGCCCGTCGACCTGACCGGCTGGGTGGTCACCGACGAGCGTGAGGACCGGTTCGTGTTCGGCGCCGGGACCGTGCCCGCCGGCGGCCACGCCGTGGTCGGGCGGTCCGACGACGTCGGCGCCAACGGCGGGGCCGTGTCGATCGCCACGTACGGCGACGCCGTCCGCCTCACCAACGGTCCCGATCGGCTCGTCCTGCTCCGGCCTGACGGCTCGGAGGCCGACCGGGTCGACTGGGGCGAGCCCGGGTTCCCCTGGCCCCGGGGGCGGAGCATGTCACTGCGCGACGTGGCCATCGACAACGCCTCCCCCGACGCCTGGTGCCTGTCCACGACCTCCATGTGGGGCGGTGACCTCGGGACCCCTGGGTCGGCGAACCGGTGCGACCGCTCCCACGTCGCGTTGCGGATCAGCGAGGTACTCGCCAATCCCGGGCTGTCCGACGACCACGACGGCGAGTGGTTCGAGGTGCACAACGAGGGCGACACCCCGATCGACCTGCTCGGGTTCACGGTGAAGGACGACGACCACGACCGCCTCCGCATCACTGGTTCCCACGTCGTCGCTCCCGGGGGCCGAGCGGTGCTCGGCCGGACCGCCGACCAGGAACGCAATGGCGGCGTCGAGGTCGATGTCGTGTACGGGGACGCCGTGACGCTCCACAACCGCGCCGACGAGGTGGTGCTGCTCGACCCCACGGGGACGGAGGTCGACCGAGTCGCGTGGCCGGGCGACCAGCCGCTCGCCGACCACAACGGCGCCGCCATGGTGGCCGGGCCCGCCGGTTGGTGCCGGGCCACGACCGTCTTCGGGATCGGCGACCTGGGCACCCCGGGCCGGGCCGGCGGGTGTGAGGCGCGCCCGGGGCCGATCGCCCCGCTCGTGATCACCGAGGTGATGGCCGATCCGGCGGCGGTCTCCGACGACGACGGCGAGTGGTTCGAGGTCCACAACCCGACCGACCGGCCCGTCGACCTCCTGGGCTGGCGGGTGTCGGACCACGACGGCGACCTCCATCGAGTCGACGTCTCGGTCGAGGTCCCCGCGGGCGGGTACCTGGTGCTCGGCCGATCGGCCGACCGGGCCGCCAACGGCGGTGTCCCGGTCGCCCACGCCTACGGCACGGACGTGCGGCTGTCGAACGGTGCCGACGAACTGGTCCTCGCCGACCCGGCGGGCACGCCGGTCGACCGCATCGTCTGGGACGACGACTGGCCTCGTCCCGTCGGGTCGTCGATCTCGCTGGTGAACGCCACCATCGACCGCAGCCTCTCGGGCCCCCAGGCGATCGGGAACGAGCCGTGGGGGTGGTGCGAGTCGGCGATCACCTTCGGGTTCGGCGACCGGGGCACACCCGGTGCCCCGACCATCTGCCTCCCCTGAGCGTCAGCCTGCGGGCGGGCCGAGCTCGTCGTCGATCGCCGGGTCGATGGGCTCACCGGGAGCATCGGCACCGACGCCCGAGCCGGCGGACGCCGAACCGGCCGCCTCGGACCTGAGCCGGGCCAACTCGGCCTTCTCTGTGAGGCGTCGCCGCCGACGGACCCGCCAGATGAACCCGACGAGCTCGTCGAGGAGGACCGCCACCAGGCCCGCGACGAGCACGACCACGAACAGCGGGACCTCCGTCTCGACCCACAGCCATCGGAGCGGCACCGGATCCTGGTTCTGGAAGACGAGGGCGATGATCGCCACCGTCACGAGGACGAAGGCGACGAGGGCCAAGGCGAAGCCCGGTCCCCGCCCGGCGCGCTTGGCCTGGTCGGGAGTGCTCATGGTGTCGAGGCTACCAACTCGTCGACGGCGCCCCGCGGGCGGGTCGCTCAGCCGTGCCCGTGGGGGTGGGCCGGCATCCGGCCGAACCGGCCTCGCTGAAAGTCCTCGTAGGCCTGGGCGACCTCGGCCTTGGAGTTCATGACGAAGGGCCCGTACCAGGCGACCTGTTCACGGATCGGCAGGCCGCCGATCACCAGCACGTCGAGGTCGGGACTGCGGCCGTCCTGGTGGTCCGGGGCGGCGAGCTCCACGACGTCGCCGGCACCGAACACCGCCAGCTGGCCCTCACCGACCGGCCGGCGCTCCGACCCCAACCGGCCCCGGCCGTTCAGCACGTAGGCGAGGGCGTTGAACCGGGTCGGCCACGGCAGCCGCACGCGGGCACCGGGGTGGAGGGTGGCGTGGATCATGGTGATCGGCGTGTGGGTGGAGCCCGGGCCCGTGTGGCCGTCGACCTCGCCGGCGATGAGGCGCAGCAGGGAGGCCCCGTCCTGGGACGTGAGCAGGGTCACGTCGTCGGCCCGGAGGTCCTGGTAGGCCGGGTCCATCCACTTGTCGGCGGCGGGCAGGTTGACCCAGAGCTGGAACCCATGGAAGAGCCCCCCGGCCTGGACGAGCCACTCGGGCGGTGTCTCGATGTGGAGGATGCCGGACCCGGCGGTCATCCACTGGGTGTCGCCGTTGGTGATGACGCCACCGCCACCGTGGGAGTCCTGGTGCTCCATGACCCCATCGATCATGTAGGTGACGGTCTCGAAGCCCCGGTGGGGATGCCACGGCGTGCCCTTCGGCTCACCGGGGGCGTAGTGGACCTCGCCCATCTGGTCCAGGTGGACGAACGGGTCGAGTTCGGCGAGCGGGACCCCGGCGAAGGCGCGACGCACCGGGAAGCCCTCCCCCTCGTAGCCCTGGGGGGCCGTGGTGACCGAGATGATCGGACGGGCAACCCGGTCGGGGGTCGGCTCGGTGACCCGGGGCAGGGTCAGCAGGTTGTCGACGGTGACGGCGGGCATAGGGTTGTCCTTTCGACCCTGACAGGTTAGTTGCACACTGCAACGATCTGTCGCGGCTCGTCATTCCCCATAGGCTCGGCGCGATGACGACGCCCCTCGCCCCCGACGACCTGGTGGCCATCGACGTCCACGTACACGCCGAGCTCGACGCCGAGGGTCGCGACGACCTGCCGGCCGAGCTGCGCGAGGCCGTCAACACCTACTTCAAGGGCGACCCGCCCCTCATGGATGCCGCCGCCATCGCCGACCACTACCGGGAGCGGCGGATGATGGCGGTCGTGTTCTCGGTCGACGCCGAACTGGCCTTCGACCACCCGGCCGTGCCGAACACCGAGATCGCCGCCGCCGCCGCCGAGCACCCCGACGTGCTCATCCCCTTCGCGTCGATCGATCCGCATCGGGGGGCGGCCGGGGTGGCCGAGGCCCGGCGGCTCGTCACCGAGCACGGCGTGCGCGGCTTCAAGTTCCACCCGTCGATGCAGCGGTTCGCCCCCAACGACCGCCTCGCCTACCCGATGTACGAGGCGATCGAGGAGCTGGGCGCCATCGCCCTGTTCCACACGGGGCACACCGGTATCGGCGCCGGCCTGCCCGGGGGTGGCGGGATCCGGCTGTCGCTCTCGAACCCGATGTTCGTGGACGACGTCGCCGTCGACTTCCCCGAGCTGCCCATCATCCTTGCCCACCCGTCGTTCCCCTGGCAGGACGAGGCGCTGTCGGTGGCGATGCACAAGCCACAGGTGCACATCGACCTGTCGGGCTGGTCGCCCAAGTACTTCCCTCCCCAGCTGGTGCGGTACGCGTCGACCCTGCTGCAGGACCAGGTGTTGTTCGGGTCGGACTTCCCGCTCATCACGCCCGACCGATGGATGGCCGACTTCGACCGCCTCGGGATCCCCGAGCCCGCCCGCTCGAAGATCCTCCTCGGCAACGCCCGGCGGCTCTT
>JBFLKR010000074.1:0-4639 GCA_040883295.1 Acidimicrobiia bacterium | reverse complement strand
GCCCCCATGGTCCGCCCAACCGCCCCGTCCCACCATCGGTGAGGTCCCCGAGACATCTAGGGGACGTGCGGGTGTGGCGCCAGCCGTGCCAACATCGCAGACGTGTCCCACTCCCTGATCGACAGCCCGACCGGCGTCGCCGACCTCGCCGCCGCCGTGGCCGCCGCCGACACCGTCACGTTCGACACCGAGTTCCACTCGGAGAAGCGGTACTGGCCGGAGGTCTGCCTCGTGCAGGTCGGCATCGGCGGCGAGCCCCACCTCGTCGACCCCCTGGCCACCGATCTCGGCCCGCTCTGGGCCGCGCTGGTCGATCCCACCGGCCCCCAGGTGGTGGTGCACGCCGGCCACGCCGACCTGGCGATCGTGCACCGCCATGTCGGTGCCATCCCCCGCGACGTCTTCGACACCCAGTTGGCTGCGGCCTTCTGCGGCAAGGGCGCCACCGCGGGATACGGGAACCTCGTCGGCTCCTACCTGCGGACCCAACTCGACAAGGGGCCGCGGATGTCCGACTGGCGGCGCAGACCCCTGCCCGAACGACAGGCCGACTACGCCGCCGCCGACGTCACCCACCTCGCGGAGATCCACCCGAGGCTCCTCGACGACCTCGACCGCCGGGGCCATCGCGGCTACGCACTCGAGGAACATCGCCGCTACCTCGACCCGGACCGCTGGGCACCGACCCCACCGGAAGAGGCTTGGCAGAGCCTGCGCACGCGTACGAACGACCGCCGGGTCCTCAACCGGTTCGCCCACCTGGCCGCCTGGCGGGAGCGGGAGGCCGCCAGGGTCGACAAACCCCGCCAGTGGATCCTGTCGGATGTGACCCTCGCCGACCTCGCCTACTCGCCACCCGCCTCGCGGCAGGCGTTCCGCTCCGTCCGCAACTTCCCCGACCGCGGCGCCAACCGGTTGATCGAATCGCTCGAGACCGTGCTCACCGAGGCCGAGACCACCGACGAGGCGGAGTGGCCGGAGGTGCCCGACCCGCAGCCGGAGCCGACCGAGGCAGCCACGGTGCTGCGAGTGCTCCGCGACCACGTCGCCACCGCCACCGGCATCGCCGCCGGCCTCGTGGCCACGGTGGGCGAACTCCACGCCCTCGCCGTCGGCGAGCCCCCCGAGCACCTGGTCGAGGGCTGGCGCGCCGAGGTGTTCACGGATCGAGCCTCCGGGGTCCTGGCGGGCGACGTGGCGCTCCGGCTGCGGGATGGAACCGTGGTCTTCGAATGACCGGAGCCCCGGTCCTGAGACCGGGGCTCCTGTCGTGATGGGCTCCCTCGGCGCTCCGTATCGGCTACGGGGGCCTTCGGGCGGGAACCCGGTCCTCGCCCGCTGAGTGGCGCCCGAGCCCATCCAAGTCTTGTGATCCTGATCTCAAGGTACGCGCCCCCGAGAGGCGGGTCAAGGGTCAATCCGACGTGTGTCCGAGCACCAGTTCGGCGACATCGGCGGGGTGGGTGAGGAACGGCGTGTGGGCGGCGTCCTCGACCACCGCCAACCGGCCGTCGGCCAGTTCGGCGGCGAGCCGCTCACCCTGCTCCAGCGGGAAGATCGTGTCGTTGGCGCCCCAGACCACGAGCGTGGGGGCCGCCGGCAGCCCGTCCGGGAGGTCGGAGTCCGGCTCCGTCCGCGAGATGGCGACCAGCCCGGTGGAAGTCCCCGCCACCAGCGCAGGACGGGACCATGCCTCGAGTTGCTCCTCGGTGGGGCAGGCACCGCCGACGTCGCACTCCAATCCGTACAAGGCGGATGCGACGGGTCCGGCTCCGATCACCGTGAACGAGACGGCTCGGCCGATGCCGAGCGGCAAGCCACCGAGCAACCGACCGACGCCACCGCCCCCGTCGTACACCTGGGCATCGACGAGCACCAACTCGTCGACCCGGTCGGGAACCTCGAGCGCCCACTGGGCCGCCACCCCGCCCCCGTACGAGTGGCCGAGCAGGTCGACGGCGCCGAGGCCCCACTCCGCGGCGACTCGCTCGAGCAGGTCCGCCCGGCCCCGGACGGTGAGCCGGGGGCCTGCCTCGGTGGGCCGCTCACTCCAGCCGAAGCCCACCAGGTCGACACCGACGACCCGACGCCCGTCGGCCGCCAACTCCGCGGCGAGATCCTCGAAGAGCTCGAGGCCGGGCGGGCCGAACCCGGGGACGAGCACGATCGGCTCGCCGTCGTCCGGTCCCCAGGTACGGACGTGCAGGCGGGTGCCGTCGACCTCCACGAGGGTGCCGGGCCCGTCGGCGACGGACAGGGTCTCGGTCGCCGGGATCGAGACGAGGTTCACCCAGGCGACCCAGCCGGCGAGGACGATCGACAGGACGACGAGGAGCCAACCGGCCCACCTCAGCAGGGTGCGCACGCCCCGACGATAGAGGGCCCTCCCCCGAGCCGACCGCCGTGGGCCGACGGATCAGCCGCCGTTGCGCTTGGCCCGGCCGGGCGGCTGCCAGTCCTCGCCCTTCTTGGCCTTGCCGGGCGGCTGCCAGTTCTCGGGGTCCACCTGTTTCGCCTGTCCGGGTGGGAGGAGCTCGGGCTCGAGCTTCTTGGCCAATCCGTAGGGCAGCACCTCGCGGTCGGCGAGACCCGGTGGCACCTCCATCTCGGCGTCGTCGCCGAGGAAGGGCGGCATGCCCTTCACGCATTCGTCGCTCGGTTCGCCATCCCCGGTCTCGATGGTCTCCTCGGCCGTCTCGACCGTGTCGACCTCACACCGCTCGTCGTCTTCGAGCGCCTCGGCCTCGGCGGGTTCCTCGGGGTCCGTGGGCTCTTCCGGCACCTCCGGCTCCTCGGGATCCACCGGATCCTGGGGCTCCTCGAGGTCCTCGCACTCGAGATCCTCGGGGACCTCGCACTCGACCGGGTCCTCGACGCCCTCGAGGTCGACACAGGCGCAGTCCGGCGGCGCCGATGGCTCGGATGGCTCGGACACCCCCTCGACGGCGACGGCGACGCCGGCACCGAGCACCAGGAGGAGGCTGACGAGGACGAGGGCGATTCGACGGGACATGGCCCCGACGGTACCGCGGATCGTGGTGGAATTCAATCACTTTCTCACTCTCCGTGGTCTCGTGGCCGCTCCCGGGACTTCGACCCGCCTCGCCGGTGCCACCATGACACCGATGGATCGCCCCCTCCCCACGACGCCCCGCGAAGCCGTGCTCGACGGCATCCGGGCGGTCGCCGCACTCGGTGTCGGCGCCATCCCCTTCGGTCTCGCCTTCGGGGTCGTGGCGGCGGCCTCGATGGTCGTCCCGGCCGTGGTCGGGGGCCTGTCGTCCACGATCATGTTCGCCGGCGCCTCCCAGGTGGCCATCGTGGAACTGCTCGATTCGGGGGCGGCGTGGTTCGTGGCAGTCGGGACCGCCCTCGTCATCAACGCCCGCATGCTCATGTACTCGGGGGCGCTCGCTCCCGCCTTCGGGGAGTTCCCCCCGGCCTGGCGGTTCACGCTCCCCTACCTCATCACCGACCAGGCAGCGGTCACCTCCCTGCTGCGGTTCGAGACCCTCGAAGACCCCGAGCTGCGCCGCTGGTTCTTCCTGGGCGGCGGCCTGACCCTGTGGATCCCCTGGCACGTGGCCACCTGGGTCGGCGTGGCGGTCGGCACCGGGATCCCGGCCTCATGGCGGATCGACTTCGCCGTCCCCCTCATGTTCATCGCCCTGTTGGTCCCGACGATCCGGCGGCGGGCGGACCTGGTCGGGTCGGTCGTGGCCGCCACGGTGGCGGTGGCCGGCATCGGCCTCCCCCTCAACCTCGGGATCCTGGCGGGGACCGCCGTCGGCATCGGGGCCGGCCTGGCGGTGGGCGAATGAGCCCCCTCGCGGTGGTCGTCATCGCCGGCGTCGGCACCTACCTGCTGCGGGTGTCGCTCATCGCGCTGTTGGGCCGGGTGTCGATCCCGCCCCTGGGCGAACGGGCCCTCCGCCTGGTGGCGCCCACCGTGCTCGCCACGATCGCCGCCCAGGGCGTGCTCACGCTCGACGGCCAGCTGCGACCCTTCGACGTGCGCCACGTGGCGGCGGCCGTGGCGTTCGCGGTGGCGTGGTGGACCAAGTCCATCGCCTGGACCCTGGCCGTCGGGATGGGCTCGCTATGGATGCTCGCCTGGCTCGTACCGGGCTGGTGACCCGGCCAACCGCAGGCGGCGCCGCCCCCAGCGCAGGAGCGCCGGCGCGTCCGGCGACGTACTCGGGCTGACGTCGAGATCGCCGCCCAGTTCATGCACCCACAACACGGTGCCGTCCCGCTGCCACAGCGTCCCCGTGTGGTCGGGGAAGTCGGGATGGGCGGCGAGGGGCGACAGGCCCTCGGCCAGCGGGTCGGGGTCGGCGACGACCTCGAGCACCGAGGCCACGTGGTCGCCCGGGAGCCCATGGTGGCGAGCACCGGCGACGGCGGTGGCGACGTACCAGTCGTAGGGCCGGACGAGGGCGGGATCACCGGGCCACGAGTAGGTCACCGCCGCCACGGACCGGCCGTCGAGGAGCACGTCGACGTCGAGGCGCCGGTATCCGGGCTCGGCCTTGTCGAGGTCGGGCCGCTCGGCGTCGGTCACCTCGTAGACCACGCCCCAGGCCGCCGATCCCGGGTCTGGTTGGACGTCGAGCTTCGCCGACCCGTCCGACGACGG
>JBFLKR010000011.1:0-7060 GCA_040883295.1 Acidimicrobiia bacterium | reverse complement strand
GGTGCAACTGCGTCGCGGGATGCTGCAGGCCTGGAATTTCGTCCTGGTGATCGCCACCTTCGCTCTCACCATCTTCGGGACCTTCCTCACCCGCTCCGGCACGATCACGTCGGTCCACTCGTTCACCCAGTCCGCGATCGGGCCGATCCTCCTCGGGTTCTTCGTGCTCGTCACCGTCGTGGGGCTCGGGCTCTTCGCCGCCCGGGCGGACCTCGTCTCCGACGCCCCCAAGCTCGAGTCACTCGCCAGCCGCGAGGGCGCCATCCTCGGCAATTCGCTGGTCATGACGGTGTGGGCGGCGACGATCCTCGTCGGCACCGTCTACCCGATCCTCGTGGAGGCCTTCTCCGACACCACCATCGGCATCGGCCGCGGGTTCTTCGATGTCACCTCGATCCCGATCGCCTTCGCGATGCTGCTGATGATGGGTGTCGGACAGGTCACGCCATGGAAATCGGCCTCCCGAACGGTGCTCGTCGACCGGTTGCTCATCCCCGCCCAGGTGGCCCTGGCGGTCGGCGCCGTCGCCGTCATCGCCGGCCTGCGGGCCCGGGGGCCGCTGCTGGCGATCGTGCTGGCGGTCTTCGTGGCCACGCCTCCACTCGTGTTGCTCGTCCGCCAGGCCCGGGCCCGGCCCGAGGGGTTCGGGGGAGCCGTGCGGCGTCTCGTCACCAACGACCGGGGGTACTGGGGCGGCATGCTCAGCCACCTCGGCGTGGCGGTCATCGTCATCGGCATCGCCGGGTCGTCGGGACTCGCCCTGCGGGTCGACGAGACCACGATCCCCGTCACCGAGACCGTCACCGTCGCCGGGTACGACCTCACCTACGAGACCGGCTTCACGTCGAGCGAGCCGCAACGGCGAGTCATCGGCGCCAGCGTCCTCATCGAGCGCGACGGCCGGACGATCGGTGAGGTCCGCCCGCGCCTCAACGACTACGGCGTCCAGGTGGTCCCGACCCCCGGCGTCGACGCCGGCGTGACCCGGGACCTCTACATCACCCTGCGGGCGATCGACGGCGAGCGGATCATCGTCGACGTCTCGGTGTTCCCGCTCCAATGGATGGTCTGGGCCGGCGGGCTCCTCATCGCCGCCGGCGGCGTCTGGGCGTTGTCGGGCAGCCGGGGCCGGGCCCGCCGATCCGCGGAGGTCGCCTCGTGAGCCGGACGATCCAGTGGGCGGTGATGGCGGTGTTGGCCTCGGTCGTGGCCGTAGGGGTGGTGCTCGGCGGCGAGGGCGGCGACCCTGCCATCGCGGTCGCCGAACGACTGGCCTGCCCGGTGTGCGACGGGGAGTCGGTGGCGGCGTCGCAGACCGAGGTCGCCCGCTCGATGCTCACCCGCATCCGTACCCTCGAGGCCGAAGGACTGTCCGAGTCGGAGATCCTCGATTGGTTCGAGGCTCGCTACGGCCCCGAGATCATCCTCGACCCACCGCTCGATCTCGGCGGCATCCTGCTCTGGGCGATCCCCGCGTTGGCTGCTGCCGGCGGGATAGCGGTCGTGCTTCGCCTACGAGCCCGCTCGACCGAGTCGGTGGTGGTCGGCGCCGACCCCGACGACGGCCCCGACCCCGTGGCGACCGCCGAACCGACGCCCGACACCCGCCGACTCGACGGCCGGGCGATCGCCGGCCTCGCCATCGTCGCCGTCGGCCTCGTGGCGGCCGCCTTCGCGATCGGCTCGTTCCTCGAGCCCCGAGCCGCCGGCACCCCCATCTCGGGCGACATCATCGCTCCGACGAACCTCGAGTCGATCTCCGACGAGACCCTCGCCGCCACCATTGCCTCGTTCGCCGACGACCCCGACGTCCCGTCCGAGCAGCTCAACGGCATGCGCCTCGCCCTTGCCGAGCGCTACTTCGAGGCGGGCGACTTCCGCTCGGCCACCACGGTCTTCCAGGACGTGCTGGCCGGCGGGCCCACCGCGTCCCAGGCCTCCGAGGCACTCGGCCGACTCGGCTGGGTGCTGTGGGTGAACGGGGAGCCCGACGCGGCCGAGGCCGCCCTGGGCCAGGCGATCGACACGTTCGACGGCAACGGGGAAGCCCGCTACTTCCTCGCCATGATCCTGCTCGACCTCGAGCGGGGCTCCGAAGCCGTCCCGCTCCTGGAGGCCCTCGCCGCCGACCCCAACGTCCCCGGTGAGTTGCAGCCCGAGATCGAGGCGATGCTGGAAGCGGCCCGGGCGGCGGCGTGACCACCAAGCGACTGACCTGGGCGGGGATCGCCGTCGTGGTCGTCCTCGCCGGCTTCTTCGCCGGTCGCCTCGACCTCATCGAGACGGTGCCCACCTCCCCGCTCATCGGCTCGACGGCACCCGACCTCGAACTCCCGTTCCTGGAGTCCGAGGGCACCGCCCCGATCTTCGACGGAGAGGCCGAGGTCACGGTCGTGAGCTTCTGGGCGTCGTGGTGCCCCCCGTGTCGGGCCGAGCACCCCGACCTCGTGGCGGCAGCCGACGTCCTCGGCCCCGATGGCGTCCGATTCGTGGCCGTCGACACCCGGGATCGCGTCGACGACGCCATCGAGTTCCTCGACACCTACGGCCGGTCGGACCACCAGGACGTCGTGGTGGACGCCGACGACCTCGCCAACATCGAGTTCGGCGTCTGGGGCCTGCCCGAAACGTTCTTCCTCGACCGCGACGGGGTCATCGTCGGCAAGGTCGCCGGTGGCATCGACTTCGTGACGGTGCTCGACCTCGTCGAGCAGACGCGGACCGGCACCGAGTTCGGCGAGCGGTCGACCGGCGAGGTCTACCAGGGGCGGTGAGCGCTCACCCCCTCTTCGTGCCGGGGAGGATCTCGAAGAGTGGGTCGAAGTCGACCATCGCCCCAAGCATCACCTCGACCGGGCCGAAGTCGCCTTCCACCGTGGCGACGCCGTCGCCGATCAGTTGCCGCAACGTCGTCGCACCGATGAGGACCTGCTCGAAGACCGACCGGTCCACCGTGACCTCGACCGTCGACTCCCGAGCCGAGTAGCCCGTCAGCGTCGAGAGCGTGGCGTTCGAGAGCTCGACGACGAAGTGCTCGTCGGTGTCGGGATGGTGGAGGTTGGCCACGAACGAGAGGCCCTCGACCTGGTCGGAATCCAGGCGGATGGCGAGGTAGTCGAAGAACATCTCCGTCGTGAGCGCCCGCAGGACGTCGGGTGACGACACGGCGGGAGCCACCCCTTCGGGGATGCCCGATCGCAGCTCGTACGCCCCGGCCAGGAAGCTGTTGCGGACGCTCGGGCTCTCCTGCTGATAGCCGATCTGTTCGAACACGTCGGCGAGCAGCCCCTTCGCCTCGGCATTGTCCGGCTCCGCGTGGACGAGCTTGTCCAGGATCTCCTGCGCCAGCCGGTACTCGCCGGCCTCGTGGAGCTCGCGGGCCCGGGCCACGATGGATCCCGAGCCGCCCATCATCTCCACGTAGAGCGGTGCCGAGTCGGACGGCGACAGCGGGATGAGGGTCGCCGGGTTGGCGTCCCAGTAGCCGAGGTAGCGATTGATGATCGCCCGGCTGTTGTGCGCCTCCGAGCCGTGGTAGGAGCGGGCCGCCCATTGCCGAGCCAGCCCCGCCGGCTGGCGGTACTCGTTGTGGACCTCGTTGATCGTCACGCCCTGGTTGGCCAGGTGGAGGGCGTGGTTGTTGAGGTGGGCGTAGGCGTCGCGCTGCGTTCGCAGGACCTCCTGGATCCGGTCGTTGCCCCACCGCGGCCAACTGTGGCTGGCGAACATCACCTCGGCGTCGTGCCCGAAGAGGTACAGCGCCTCGTTGATCTTCTTCGACCACACCAGGGCATCTCGCACGAGCGCCCCCCGGAGCGTGTAGATGTTGTGGATCGTCCCGGTCACGTTCTCGGCGGCCCAGAACGCCCCCAGATCCGGCAGGTAGGTGTTCATCTCCGCGGGTGCCTCGGTGCCGGGCGTGTTGTGGAAGATCATCCGCACCCCGTCGACCGTGTGCTCCTCCAGATCGTCGGTGATGACCAGCGTCGGGGGGATCAGGCTCGGGCGCCCCGCGGCCACGGCCTTGCCGATCGACTGGTCGACGTGCCCGAAGGGGCTGGCGGGGATGAGGAGGCCGTACTGGAAGAAGCCCCGGCGCAGCATGGCGTTGCCGGCGTACACGTTCTCCGAGACGGCATGCTCGAGGAAGCCCGCGGGAGCGATGACCGGGACCGTGCCCGCCCGGACGTCGGCCTCGTCGATGAGGCCCTTGACACCGCCGAAGTGGTCGATGTGCGAATGCGAGTGGATGACGGCACTGACCGGCAGGTCCTCGACGTGCTGGTTGATCAGGGCATGGGCGGCGCGAGCCGTCTCGACCGCGGTAGCCGTGTCGAACACGATCCACCCGGTCTCGCCGCGCACGAAGGTGACGTTCGAGAGGTCGAACCCGCGCACCTGCCAGATCCCGGGCACCACCTCATAGAGGCCGTAGGCCATGTTGAGCACGGCCTGGCGCTGGAGGGAGGGGTGGATCGAGTCGAAGTCCTCGCCCTGGACCAGGAACTCGTAGCGGCCCATGTCCCAGGCGACGTTGCCGGCATCGGCCATGATCCGGTCGTAGTCGGGTCGGGCGACGAACCCGCGATGCGCCTCCTCGAAGTCCCGATCGTCCTCGAAGGGGAGCGTGCGGCGCAGGTGCTCGGCCAGCGCCCCGGTGTGGTCGGACGGCGCCATGCCGTCGGGGTGGAAGTGCTCCATGTCGTCCTCCTGAGGAGACCCGAAAACGATACTTCGGCGGCGTCGCGCTCAGGCCAGTCCCACCCCGGCCAGCCAGCCCTCGTCCGCCAGCACCTCGTCGATCGGCCCGTCGGCCACGACTCGGCCCTCGTCGAGGACGACAGCCCGACCACAGAGCCGGCGGGCGAACCCGAGGTCGTGGGTGACGAGCAGCAACGCCTCCCCGAGGCCGGCGAGCAGCAGTTCGAGGTCTCGGCGACCGGCCGGGTCGAGCCCGGACGTCGGCTCGTCGAGGATGATGAGGGCAGGCTCCATCGCCAACACGCCGGCGATCGCCACCCGTCGACGCTCGCCACCGCTCAGGTGGTGCGGCGCCTTGCCGACCAGGTGGTCGGCACCGACCGACGCCAGCGCTGCCAGGGCCCGGGCCTCCAGCTCGTCGCCCTCGATCCCGAGGTTCGCCGGCCCGAAGGCCACGTCCTCCAGCACGGTGGGCATGAAGAGCTGGTCGTCGGCGTCCTGGAACACGAGCCCGATGCCCCGCCGCAGCTCGCGGGCGTTCTCCTCGGTGTAGGCCTCGCCCCCGACCAGGACCTGGCCCGAGGTGGGGTCGAGCAGGCCCAGCAGGTGGTGGACGAACGTCGTCTTCCCGGCGCCATTGCGACCGAGGAGCGCCACCCGCTCACCGGCCTCGATGGCGACGTCCACGCCGTCGAGGGCGACCTCGCCGCCGGGCCAGACGTGGCGGAGCGCCTCGGTGCTGACGATGCTCATGACCCCACCGTACGGGTCAGGACGGCCACCCCGATGGCGATGACGGCCGGCGATGCCCCGACGAGCCAGTCCCCCGCCCGGGCGCTCGGGGGGAAGAGGGTCGGCATGACGCCGTCGTAGCCTCGGGCGACCATCGCCTGGTGGACCCGCTCGCCGCGCTCGTAGGCACGAACCAGGAGGGCGCCCGCCATGGAGCCGGCTGCCCGCAATGACCGCCGGGCCTTCGGGTGCCACCCGCGGGCGACCATGGCAGTGCGCATCCGCCCGGCCTCGTCGAAGACCACCTCGAGGTAGCGGATCATGAAACCGGCGATGGCCACGAGCGCCGCCGGGACCCGCAGTCGGGACATCCCGGCCAGGACGTCGGTCACCGGCGTCGTGGCGATGAGCAGCACGGCGGTGGCGGTCCCGAGGGTGGCCCGGGCGAGGATCGACCAAGCTCCCCAGATCCCCTCGATCGACAACTCCAACGGCCCCACGGGCACGCGTGGCCCCACCCCCACGAACGGCAGGAAGAGGGCGAAGAGGATGAACGGGATCTCGACCACCATCCGCGACGCCATGAACAGCGGAGGGATCCGGGCGGACACCGCCACCCCGATCACGACGAGCGCATAGGCCCCGAAGGCCCAGAACGCCTCCCGAGGGGTGGCGACGACGCCGATCATGAACCCGAACGCGGCCACCACCTTGACGTGGGGCGCCAGGTCGTAGGGCCGGCCGTGTCCGTGGAGGGTGAGGGCGTGGGTGTGGAACCGGCTCACGCGTCCGAGGTGCGCCGCCCCCGCACGTACCAGGTGATGGCCGCCATCACTGCCAGGGTGATGACGATGCCGAGGAGGCCGGCGAGCGCCACCGAGAGGCCCGTCTCGCCGAGCGCCGCCACCGTGTAGTCGGCCACGGGAGAATCCGCCACCACCGAATCCATGGCGGTGGTGTCGAAGCCGAGCTCCTCGGCGACCGACTCGAGGCCGTCGGGGTTCGCCGAGGCGAACGGGGCCACGACGAGGAGCAGCACGGCTATGACCATCCCGACCCCCACCGCCGCTCGTTCGCTGCGGGTCCGTTCCCGCCCGGACGCGAGATCCTCGGCCCCGGCCACCAGGTCCGCCCGGTAGGCGAGCAGGCCACCCACCACCGCCGTGGTGATGAGCGCCTCTCCGATCCCGATGAGGACGTGGACGCCGAGCATGGCGATCGTGAGCGCCCCCAGCGGGGCGCCGCCCTGGCCCCCGAGGGCATAGAGGATCACGAAGGCCATCGCCGAGGCAGGCACCGAGAGGAGCGCGGCCACGAACGTGGAGGTGAGCACCCAGGTCCGATTGCGGGGCGTGATCGACCGGACGGCCCGGAAGACGGCCCACCCGACCAACGCCGGCACGATCGCGATGAGGAGGACGTTGGCCCCCATGACGATGAGTCCACCGTCGGCAAAGACGATCGCCTGGACGATGACGACGACCGAGACGACGAGGAGCCCCATCCACGGTCCGAGCACGATGGCGGCGAGTGCCCCACCGAGCAGGTGGCCGGAGGTGCCGGCGACGACCGGGAAGTTGAGCATCTGCAGGACGAAGATGCCCGCCGCCATGAGCCCCGCCAGCGG
>JBFLKR010000073.1:0-22035 GCA_040883295.1 Acidimicrobiia bacterium | reverse complement strand
TCCCATCGGTCGCGGGCGAAGACCGCGGCAGCCGCCACCAGGGGCGCCACCGACGGGCCGGCGTCGACCCGATCCGGGTCCAGTTGCAGCATCAGGAGCACCCCGGACTGGACGGGACCGGCTCGCAGCGTGGCCACGGGTTGCTCCGGAGCCTCGACCGCCCGAGGCCCGTCGATCCGGAGTCCGACCGGATCGGCCTCGAAGGGGTCGGCGCCCAGCAGAGGCAGGCGCACGGCCGATGTGCGTCGCCGATCTGCCGGCCCCACGATCGCCTCTTCGAGCCAGACCGGATCGAGGTCCAGGGCCTCGTCGAGGTAGGCGCGCACCAGCGACCCGATCGAGAGCTCGGATGCCTGGGCCTGGGCCGAGAACCCGGCGCTCAACCTCGGGTTCAGCTCGGTCGGTCGGAAGCCGTCGGCGGTCATGACCCCGTCGATCGAGAAGGGGCCCCGGTAGTCGACCCGGCGACGAAGGACGTCCCCGACGGCCCGCGCCGCCGCCCGCATCTCCTCCCGGCCGGTCCGGGGCGGGTCCCAGAAACTCGCGCCACCCGCATAGGCGAAGCCCGCCGGGTCCCGACGGCGGAAGATGACCATCTCCCACGGTCGGAATGCCGCCGTCCCGGTGGCCGTGACGAAGCCGTGGATCGAACAGGGGATCCCGTTGAGGAACGGCATCACGCGCACCGTCCGGGATCGACCGGTGAACCAAGCCACGGCCGCCGACACGTCGGCGGGCCTCGGAACCCATCGGGTGTACTCGGCGCCCCCGTGCCAGCCCTCGGTGTTGTCGGCCGCCCACACGGTGCCAAGGGGACCCGCCAGTTCACGGGCGGCCGCCGCGGCCTCCGCCACCGGCACGACCATGTGGTCGGCGGTGGTGATGCCCGCCTCGGCCCACAACGCATGGACGGTCGTCTTGTCCTCCAAGGCCACCCAAGCCGGTCGGCGCGCCCCCGACACCCGGCGGCCGAGGGCTTCCTGCAGGGTCTCGAAGGGCGACGCGACGACCAGCGCCGACCCGTCGGGGTCGAACCGGTCGACCGCGGCTGCCACCTCCGGCGCCGGATCCGCGATCGCCGCCGAGTGGGCACGGATCGCCGCCATCTGGGAGTCGTGGCGGCCGATGGAGGCGTAGACGATGTCGGCGTCTGGCAGGTCACCGACCCCTCTCGTGGACGCGACGACGAGCACGCCTTCGGCGCCGTTGTCGCGGAGCCAGCTGACGAACGGACCGAGCATGGCCGCGTGGTCGGTGGCGATGATCCAACGCCGGCCCCCGACATGGCGCGCCAGCGCCTCCGCAACCGCCTGCGGCGAGGCGAGCGGCTCAGCGGAGGCGGCGCCCATGCCGGCGCCCGAGGGCGTACATGCCCACCGCCAGGCCGGCACTCCCTGCGATCGAGGTACCGATCGTGATCCCACGCTTGGTCTGCTGGGCGAAATGCACGACGGGCCAGTTGGACCGGCGGGCCACCCGGAGCAACTCCCGGTCGGGGTTCACGGCCACGGGGTGGCCGACCACCTCGAGCATGGGCAGGTCGCTGGCCGAGTCCGAGTAGGCGTAGCAGAGCCGCAGGTCGTAGCCCCGCTCGTCGGCGAGGTCCCGGATCCGTTCGACCTTGCCCTCGCCGTAGACGAACGCCTTGGCGAGATGTCCCGTGTAGACGCCGTCGACGACCTCCGACTCGGTGGCGATGGCGCCGGTCATGCCGAGGGCGTCGGCCAGCGGCCGGACGATCTCCACGGGCGACGCCGACACGATCCACGTGTCCCGACCGGCCTCTCGGTGCTTCTCGACGGCCCGGCGGGTCTCGGGCCGCACCTCCGAGAGCAGCCGGGGGAGGATGAGATCGTTGAGGGCGAGCGTGTCGGCCTGCGATCGGCCGGCCACCGCCTCGAGGATCCGGTCCCGCACCATGTCCGACTGGTCGTCCGACCCGCCGGTCAGGCGGAAGATGATCGCCTGACGGGCGTCCCGGACGAGGTCGGAGGTCGGGATGTGGCCTTGTCGGTAGGCCACCCAACCGAAGATGAACGTCGAGGCGCCGGCGATGAGTGTCCGGTCGAGGTCGAAGAAGGCCGCTGCCTGGGTGTCGGTCACCCGAGGCATCCTACGGGGCGCCTCCGGTACCGTCCCCACCATGGCGGTGATCCCCTTCTACGGCGGCAGCCACCCGGATCTGTTCGCCCTCGAGCGTCGGGCCATGGATCGGGCCGGGCGGGTCATCGACCACCTCGACCGCCACTTGCCCGGAGGCCGGGTGCTCGACGTCGGGGCGGGCAACGGCCACACCGCCGCCGCCCTCACGACGTCCGACCGGCTGGTCGTTGGCCTCGAACCCGACCTGCGCATGATCGACCCGTCCGTCGGCATCCCGTGGGCGGCAGGGGACGCTGCCGCCCTCCCGTTCGCCGACGATGCGTTCGATGCCGTCTATGCGACCTGGGCCTACTTCTTCCCGGGCTTCTGGGACATCCGCCCGGGCTTGACCGAGGCCGAACGGGTCACCCGCCCAGGCGGCTCGATCGTGGTCGTCGACAACCTCGGTGACGACGAGTTCTGTGCCCTGTCCAGCGACGACATCGCCGCCGATGCCGACTGGTGGGCGGCCGCCGGGTTCGAGGTCGCCGTCGTGGAGACCGCCTTCGAGTTCGATGACCTTGCCGACGCGCGACGCCTGCTGGGGTGGTTCTTCGGGGACCGGGGTCGAGACGGCGCCGCCCGGCGTGTGCGGTTTCGAGTCGGCGTCTTCTCGCGGGTCGTCTAGACCGGCGTGCCCGCCGGGGTGCCGACCGGGGCGAACGCCACCGACAGCGTGCCGTCGACGAGCTTGGCCGACTCGATCCGGCGTTTCGTGAGCGTGTCGGGCATCACGAAGGCTCGCCGGTAGGGGCCGAGGCCGACGTTCAGTTCCCGTCCGTGGCGGCGCACCGAGAGCTCGCCGCCCTCGGCGAAGGGGATGCGCAGGTGCAGCACCACCCGGCCGGCCTCCTCCGAGACGTCGAAGGGGCTCTGGGCCTCGAAGTCGTCGATGGGGTGGGTGTCGCCGTACAGCTCCCCGGCGAGCAGCCGGAGGCGGTCGACGCCGACCATCTCGTCGTCGAACAGCCGCAGGCGCGGTCGGGGCACCTCGGCAAAGGC
Source organism: Acidimicrobiia bacterium (assembly GCA_040883295.1). Lineage (GTDB taxonomy): Bacteria > Actinomycetota > Acidimicrobiia > Spongiisociales > JAENVV01 > JAHEFX01. The sequence continues at coordinate 18,891 of JBFLKR010000073.1, read as the reverse complement.
CTCGTCGACCCGGTCGAGATGGCGAGCCTGGATCTCCCGCCAGCGGGCGAAGTACTCGCCGTCCACGGCATCGGGTAGCACCCGGTTCACGACGACCGCGTCGATCCCGTAGCCGAACAGACCGAGGTAGGTGTAGGTCCGTCGGGCCTCGTCGATCACCATCGACTCGGGGTTGACGACGATCCGGGCCGTGGTGATCTCCGGGTCTCCGAGGAGTTCCTTCACCTGCTCCACCTTGGTGAAGATGGTTTGGGCGGATCGGAACACGTCGTCCTCGGGCACCGGCAGGTCGGTCATGCGGGTCAGGACCGGGCGGGCCGCCCGCATGATGCGGCGCTCGGCCGGCATGACCTTGTCGAAGTACCAGGAGAGCACCTCGGGCAGCGAGAGAAGTCGCAGTGTCTCGGCGGTGGGGGCGCAGTCCACCACGATGGTGTCGAACTCGCCGGAGCGCGCGTGCTCGTTGACCTCGAGGAGGGCGAAGAGTTCGTCCATCCCGGGGAAGACGAGGAACTCCTCCGCCTCGATCCCGCCGACGCCACCCCAGTCGAACACGCGCTTCAGCTGTTCGTGGATGGCGCCCCAATGACGCTCGAGTGCGTCATGGGTGTCGAGCTGTTGGCCCCAGAGACCGGGGACGACGGGCTCGGGGTCGTCGCCCAAAGTGATGCCGATGGCATCGGCGAGCGAGTGGGCCGGGTCCGTGGAGGTGACGAGGGTCCGGCTGCCGCGGTCGGCGGCGGCGATGGCGGTGGCGGCGGCGACGGTGGTCTTGCCGACGCCACCCTTGCCGGTCACGAGAAGGATGCGCACGGTGGCGAGCGTAGGAGTGCCGGCGGGTTTGTCGCGGGGCCGGCGATGGGTCAGGTGACGAGGGTCGGACCGACCTCGGCGGCCGCCCGGCGGCGTTCGACGAGCGGGCGAAGGGCCGCCGTCGCGGTGACGAACCCGACCGGTCCACCGGTTGCGACGGCCCAGCCGACCAGACCGACGACGAGCGCCCATCCGATGGTGCCGACCCCGGCCACCCCGGCTACGAGGGCCCATGGCCCGGCGACCACCCCGTCGGCGAGGAGCGCATCGAGGATCGCCAGGACGGCGACGACCGCCGAGCTGCGTCCGAGGCCCGCGAGTGGGGGGCGGCTCCCGATGACGGCGACCACGGCAGGGATGGCGACGATGGCCATCTCCACCAGGGCACCGGCCCAGAGGACCGCCAGCAGTTGATCGATCGACGGGTCGAGCCGACCGAAGACCAGTTCGCCCCAGTGGCCGAGTGGGGCCGGCGTCACGAAGTCGGCGCCATCCACCCGAGCGGCGATCGCCGGGGCGACGACGACGGCCAGGAGCCCCGGCACCCAGACCCATCGGCCGGCAAGGGCGGCGACGAGGGCCGCGCCGCCGAACAGGGCGCCCGTCAGGGTCCCGATGACGACGTCCCCCCATCCGGTCGGCGAGAGACCCAGCACGAGCGATTCGTCGGGCCCCGGGCCCAGCCACGGGGTGAGCGGGGTCGCCGCCACGGCGACGAGGGCGAGGATGCCCCCGAGGGCGAGCGTCGCGAGTGCCCAACCCCCGACGGCCCGTCGGGTGAAGCCTTCCATGCTCTTCCCATCGGCTGGGGGGTTCCTCGGCTTGAGGGAATCGGGGCATACACTCCCGCTCGATGCAGCCACCGCCCTCGCCCCGCTCCCACCGTGCCGGGTCACCGCTCCTCGCCGCCCGGGCCCTCGTCGGTGTGCTCGTCGTCGGTGTGCTCGTGGGCTGGGTGTTCTTCGCCGGCGGGGACGACACGACCGATGACGACCCCACGACACCCGCCGCCGATGGCACGACGACCACCGCCCCCGGTGACGGCACCGGGGACACGACGGACGGGACCGCCGATGACGGCACCGACGGCACGACCGACGGCTCCGGCCCGGGCGACGACGCCGCCGGCACCTCGACGACCCTCCCGTCGGCACCGCTCCAGGGCGTCGCCCTCGAGCCCATCGTCACGGTCAGCCAGCCGACGATGATCACCGCCCCCGAGGGCGACGGACGACTGTTCGTGGCCGAGCGCGGCGGCACGGTCAAGGTGATCCAGCCCGACGGCACCATCACCACGTTCCTCGACATCACCGATCGGGTGCTCGCCGGTGGCATCGAGCAGGGCCTCTTGGGACTCGCCTTCCACCCCGACTACGAGACCAACGGCCGCTTCTTCGTCTACTTCACCGACCGGCCCGACGCCAACCGGCAGGTCTCGGAGTTCGCCGTGTCGGCGACCGACCCCAATGCCGCCGACCCGGCGTCGGAGAAGGTGCTCTACGAGCGGCGCCAGCCGGATGAGGCGACCGACATCCGCCACTACGCGGGCATGCTCAAGTTCGGGCCCGACGGCTACCTCTACATCACCTCGGGTGACGGGGCCAGCGCCCGCACCCAGCCCCAGGACCCGAACACCTTCTTCGGTTCGATGTTGCGCCTCGACGTCGATGCCGGTGATCCCTACGGCATCCCGGCGGACAACCCGTTCGCGGATGGCGTCGATGGCGCCCCCGAGGTATGGGCCTTCGGTCTTCGCAACGCCTGGCGATTCGACATCGACCCGCCCACCGGCAAGATCGTCATCGGCGACGTCGGCCAGGGCGACGTCGAGGAGATCAACCTCGTCGACATCGGCTCGGGCGGCTACAACTTCGGCTGGGCGAACATGGAGGGTTCCCGCTGTTTCTTCGAGGCAGGCTGCGACCCGGCCAACTACACGATGCCGGTCGTCGAGTACAGCCACGAGGAGGGTTGTTCGGTCACCGGCGGCGTCGTCTACCGCGGGGCCGCCATTCCCGAACTCGACGGCACCTACTTCTACGGCGACTGGTGCCGGGGGTGGATCAAGTCGTTCGAGATCGAGGGCGACGGGATCACCAACGAGCGTGACTGGACCGACGAGCTCGGTGCCCAGGAACAGCTCAACGTCTTCGGTGAGGACGGTTTCGGGGAGATCATCATCGGCCGGATGAGTGGCGAGTTGCTCAAGCTGGTGCCGGTGCGCTGACGGTCACCGGAGGGCGGTAGCGTCGCCCCATGGCCTGGCACAAGATCCTCGACCACGGCGAGCTCGACGAGGGCCGGGTCACCACGGTGACCGTCGGCCGGCGATCGCTGGCGGTCTCCCACCACCGAGGGAGCTACGGGGCGCTCGACAACGCCTGCCCCCACCAGGGCGGACCGCTGGGGGAGGGGAGCATCGAGCAGGGCCTGCTGCGGTGCCCGTGGCACGGCTACGACTACGACCCTCTCACGGGTGCCCCGCCACCGCCGTTCGACGACGCGCCGAGCTGCTTCGCGATCGAGGCTCGCGAGGACGGGATCTGGGTGGACGTGCCCGACGACGAGCCCCGGGTGCGAACCACCGCCGACGTGCTCGTCGAGACCATGACCGCCTGGGGCGTGGACACGGTCTTCGGGATGGTCGGGCACTCCAACCTCGGGTTCGCCGACGCCCTCCGCGAGGCCGAGGGTCGCGGCGACCTGCGCTTCGTCGCCATCCGTCACGAGGGGGCGGCCGCCTTCGCTGCCTCCGCCTACGGCAAGCTGACGGGCCGACCCGCCGCCTGCTTCGCCATCGCCGGACCCGGCTCCACCAACCTCCTCACCGGCCTGTACGACGCCAAGGCGGACCGGGCCCCGGTGCTGGCGATCTCGGGCCAGGTGCCGTCGGCGGTGCGGGGGCGCGGCGCCTTCCAGGACCTCGACCTGACTGCCGCCTTCGGTGACGTCGCCGGCTTCTCGGAGGTGGTCTCGGCCGGGAGCGATGCCGCCGAGCTCATGTCGCTCGCCGCCAAGACCGCGATGGTCGAGCGCACGGTGGCCCATCTCGTCCTGCCCGACGAGGTGCAGGTCCGCCCCGACGAGCGACCGGCAGGCAGTGGGCCCCACGGCCGGGTCGGCGACGACCAGATCCGTCCCCCCGAGGTGGAGTTGGACCACGCGGCCGGGATGCTGGCGGGAGCTCGCCGACCGGTCTTCGTCGTCGGGCACGGTGCCCGGTTCGAGATGGGTGACGTCGTCGCCCTCGCCGAGCGCCTCTCGGCCCCGGTGGTCACCACGTTCAAGGCGAAGGGCCAGATCCCCGACACCCACCCGCTGGCCGGAGGCGTCCTCGGACGCTCCGGGACGCCCGTCGCCTCGTGGCTCATGAACGAGGCCGACCTCCTCGTCGTCCTCGGGGCGTCGTTCTCGAACCACTCCGGCATCGCCCCCCACAAGCCGACGATCCAGGTCGACTACGACCGGGCCGCCCTCGGACGGTTCCACCCCGTCGACCTGCCGCTGTGGGGTCACGTCGGCACCACCGTCCGGGCTCTCGCCGACCTGCTCCGGGACGCCCCCGAGGCCGTCGACCAGACCGCCGACGTCGCCCGGCGGTGGGCGATCTGGCGCGAGGAGAAGCGGCGTCGCCGCGACGACGACCGCGGCCGGGGGGTCGGGGCGGCCGCCGTCTTCGACCGGTTGTCCCGTCATGTCCCCGCCGACGCCGTCCTGACCGTCGACGTCGGCAACAACACGTACTCCTTCGGTCGGTACTTCGAGTCGCGTGGCCAGCCCGTGCTCATGTCCGGCTACCTCGGCTCGATCGGCTTCGGCTACCCGGCGGCCATGGGGGCCTGGGCGGCCGCCCCGGACCGGCCGATCGTGGCCGTCACCGGCGACGGGGGGTTCGGGCAGTACCTCGCCGAGCTCACGACGGCCGTCCACCATGGCATGCCCATCAAGCACGTGCTGCTCAACAACGGGGAACTCGCCAAGATCTCGAAGGAGCAGCGGTCCGCCCACCTCGACGTCTGGCAGACACGACTCAGCAACCCGTCGTTCGCGGCCTACGCCGAGCTCTGCGGGGCGCTCGGCCTCCGGGTCGAGCACCCCGACGAACTGGACGAGGCGCTGGCCGCCCTCATGGCCCACGACGGACCCGCCCTCCTCGAGGTCGTGCAGGACCCGCTGTTGGTCTGACCGGGTGCCGGGGGGCTTGCCCCCGGCCGGTCACTCGCCCTCGGCCGGTCGCTCGTCGGCGCCGAGCGCCGCATGGGCGGCGGCCAGGCGGGCGACGGGGACCCGGTACGGGGAGCACGAGACGTACTCCACCCCGAGGTTGTGCATGAACTCGATCGACGCCGGGTCACCCCCGTGCTCGCCGCAGATCCCGAGCTCGATGTCCGGTCGGGCGGCTCGGCCACGCTCGCAGGCGATCTCCACGAGCTCACCCACCCCGGCGAGGTCCATGCTCTGGAACGGGTCGGCGGGGACGATGCCCTGTTCCACGTAGGACGGCAGGAACCGCCCGGCGTCGTCCCGGCTCATGCCGAGCGCCGTCTGGGTGAGGTCGTTGGTGCCGAAGGAGAAGAACTCCGCCGTCGCCGCGAGCTCGCCGGCGACCAGCGCCGCCCGGGGGAGCTCGATCATCGTCCCCACGGTGTAGGGGATGTCGAGGCCGGCCTGCTCGAGCACCTCGTCGGCGACTCGTCGGACGATCTCGGCCTGGTGATCGAGCTCGCCCAGGAAGCCGACGAGGGGGATCATCACCTGCGGCCGAACATCGACCCCTCGCTCGGAGCAGCGTCCGGCGGCGGTGAAGATCGCCCTGGCCTGCATCTCGGTGACCTCGGGGTAGGCGTTCCCGAGGCGGCAGCCGCGATGGCCCAGCATCGGGTTCTCCTCCGAGAGACGCTCCACCTGCTCGATGAGCGCCGAGTACTCGGCGATCTTGGTGAGCAGGGCGTCGAGCGATGCCAGGTCGGGGGCCGAGGACAGTCGCACCTTCAGGTCGGTGAGCGCGTCGGCGAGTTCGTCGTGGCCGGGCAGGAACTCGTGCAGTGGCGGGTCGAGCAACCGGATCGTCACCGGCAGGCCGTCCATCGCCTCGAAGATGCCGATGAAGTCCTCCACCTGGTACGGCTCCAGTCGCCCCAGCGCCTCCCGGCGCTCCCGGTCCGTGGACGCCATGATCATCGCCCGCACGGCGGCGATCCGCTCGTCGCCGAAGAACATGTGCTCGGTCCGGCACAGCCCGATCCCCTCGGCGCCGAACCGACGGGCCACCGTGGCGTCCTCGGGGTTGTCGGCATTGGTGCGCACCAGCAGTGTCCGGTAGTCGTCGGCCCACCCCATGAGGGTGTCGAAGTGGTCGTCGAACTCTGGCTCGATCGTCGCCACCTTGCCGGCGATCACCGTCCCGGCGTTGCCGTCGACGGTCATCCATTCCCCGCGCCGCACGACGATCTCGCCGGAACTCACCTGCTGCTTGGCGTAGTCGACGTCGAGCTCGCCGGCGCCCGCCACACAGCATGTGCCCATGCCGCGGGCCACCACGGCGGCGTGGGAGGTGACGCCGCCCCGGGAGGTGACGATCGCGGCGGCGACGGCCATCCCATGGAAGTCGTCGGGGCTCGTCTCATGTCGGACGAGGATGACGGGCGTGCCGTCGGCGGCCATCAGCACCGCCTCGTCGGCGTCGAAGACGACCACCCCTGCCGCCGCCCCGGGTGAGGCGGGCAAGCCCTTGCCCATGATCTCGTAGTCGGCGTCGGGGTCGACCAACGGGTGCAGGAGCTGCTCGAGCTGGGCGGGCTCGACCCGGCGAATCGCCTCTTCCTGGTCGATGAGGCCCTCACTGGCCATGTCGACCGCGATGCGCACGGCCGCCCGGCCCGTGCGCTTGCCGCGTCGGGTCTGGAGCAGGTAGAGGGTGCCCGACTCGATGGTCCACTCGATGTCCTGCATGTCCCGGTAGTGGCGCTCGAGTCGTTCGGCGTAGTCCACGAGCTCGGCGTGTTGCTCGGGCAGGGTCTCGGCGAGGTCGGCCACCGGGTGTGGCGTGCGAACGCCGGCGACGATGTCCTCGCCCTGGGCGTCGGGGAGGAACTCGCCGTAGAGGCCCGGCTGGCCGGTGGCGGGGTCGCGGGTGAAGGACACGCCGGTGGCGGAGTGGCCGGCGGCGTTGCCGAAGACCATCTGCTGGACGTTGACGGCGGTGCCGAGGTCGTGGGGGATGCCGTGGTGGGTTCGGTAGTCCACCGCCCGGCGGTTGCCCCAGGAGTTGAAGACGGCCTGGATGGCGAGCCGCAGCTGCTCCATCGGCTCGTCGGGGATGCTGCGGTGCGCGTAGCCGCGAACGATGCGGAGCATGCGGTCGACGAGCGCCCGCAGCTCCGGCTCCCGCAGAGGGCCGTCGTTGGCCTCGATCGCCCGATCCATGGCCTCGTCGAGCGGTTCGGCGGGCACGGCGAACACGATCTCGGCGAACATGCGAATGAAGCGGCGGTACGCCTCCCAGGCGAAGGCGGCATCACCGGTGAGCTTGGCGAGTCCCTCGGTCGCCTCGGCGTTGAGGCCGAGGTTGAGGATCGTGTCCATCATCCCCGGCATCGAGATCGGGGCCCCCGATCGCACCGAGACCAACAGGGGGTTCGTCACCGATCCGAACTGCTTGCCCGAGACCTCCTCGAGGCGCGCCACCGCTTCGTCCACCTCGTCCCACAGGCCCTCGGGCACGTGGGAGCCGGCGGCGTGGAAGGCATTGCACGCGCCGGTCGTGACCGTGAACCCCGGTGGCACGGGGAACCCGGCCCGGGTCATCTCCGCGAGGTTGGCGCCCTTGCCACCGAGGACGGCGGTCATCGACCGGTCGCCCTCGTCGAATCCATAGACCATCTGCTCCATGGGCCGGGATGCTACGTACCTGCCGGGACCCCACGATCGGGTCGGGACCGCGAGCTTGGTACCGTCGCCGTACCGAACCGGAGGTATCGACACATGGCCCACACGACCCCGGCCTTCTCGGTGCGGATGCTCGTCCGGCTCCGCCACGAGCCGGGCACGCTCGGCCGCTTCGCCACCGCAGTTGGGGAGTTGGGCGGGAACATCACCAAGCTGTCCGGGTTCGAGGTGAAGGGCGACGCCATCACCAGGGAGATCGTCGTCGACGCCGCCTCCGAGGAGCACGCCGCCCGGCTCGTTGACGGGCTCGGGGACCTGACCGGGGTCGAGATCCTCGAGGCCGACGACATCGTGTTCCACCTGCACCGCGGTGGCAAGCTCGAGGTGGTCAGTCGCTTCCCGCTCCGCGATCGGGACGACCTCTCCATCGCCTACACACCGGGCGTCGCCCGGGTGTGCCGGGCGATCGCCGACGACCCGGCGGCGGCATGGGAGTTCACGGGCCGGGGCACGACGATTGCCGTCGTCTCCGACGGCACCGCCGTGCTGGGACTAGGCGACATCGGCCCCCTGGCGGCCATGCCGGTCATGGAGGGCAAGGCGATGCTCTTCAAGGAGTTCGGGGGCGTCGACGCCGTGCCGATCGTGTTGGACACCACCGACCCTGACGAGATCGTCGAGACCGTCATCCGGCTGGCCCCGTCCTTTGGTGGCGTCAACCTCGAGGACATCGCCGCCCCGGCATGCTTCGTGGTCGAGGACCGACTGCGCGACTCGCTCGACATCCCGGTTTTCCACGACGACCAGCACGGGACCGCCATCGTGGTGTTGGCGGCGCTCGACAACGCCTGCCGCCTGACCGAGCGCCGGATGCGGGGCCTGCGGGTCGTCATCGCCGGCGCCGGGGCTGCCGGGGTCGCCATTGCCAAGATCCTCACCAACGCCGGGGTGGGCGACATCGTCGTCACCGATTCGCGGGGCGCCATCTGGGACGGTCGGGAGGACTTCGAGCACGGCAAGGCCTGGCTGGCCGCCCACACGAATCCACGCGCGGTGGCGGGCACCCTCGCCGACGCCCTGGTCGGCGCCGATTGCTTCATCGGCGTCTCCCGGCCCGACATCGTCGAGCGGTCGGACGTCGCCGCCATGGCCAAGGAGCCGATCGTCTTCGCCCTCTCCAATCCCGATCCCGAGGTCGATCCGGACTCGATCGGCGACCTCGCCGGGGTGCTGGCGACCGGTCGCTCGGACTACCCCAACCAGATCAACAACGTGCTGGCCTTCCCGGGCGTGTTCGCCGGGGCGCTCCGGGCCGGGGCGACTGCGGTCACCGAGTCGATGAAGCTCGCCGCCGCCGACGCGATCGCCGCGGTGGTGCGCGACGACCTGGCGCCCGATCGCATCGTCCCCGAGGCGATGGATCGCTCGGTGGGCCCGGCAGTGGCTGAGGCGGTGGCCCGGGCGGCGGTCCGCGACGGTGTCTGCCGCTGAGCCCGACCGGGACGTGGCAGGCTTGGCAGGGTGGCCACGGAGTTCCTGAGCAGCAGTGGGTTCCGGGCATGGTCCAGGTCGGCGACCACTGCCCTGGCGCTGGGCGCGCTCGGCATCCTCGTGGGGGCGTCGATCGTGACCATCGCCTTGTGCGAACCGGACGTCTGCACGGGCGTGAACAAGCCATGGCCGTGGGGGTGGGATGTCCTCGTGGCCGCCTCGTTCCTCGGGGTGGCCGGCCTCATCTCCGTCCAGGCGCCGGAGAGCCGGTTGGCCTGGGTGCTGGGCGTCATCGGCGCCGCCAAGTTGGCGGAGATGAACCTCGGGGAGTACGGGGACCCCGTGCTGTGGCAGGCGGGTCGCATGGCCGTCATCGCCCTCGTCTGGCACGCGGCCCTGTCCTTCCCGAGAGGTGACCCGGGCCGGGTGGGGTGGTGGTTGTCGGCCGCCTGGGTCGGGTGGGCGGTGCTCGGTTGGTCGATCCGGGCCATGTGGGCCATCCCCGACACGCTGAACTCGGGCATTGCCATCCAACCGACCGACAGCGCACCGGCGGCCGCCGGTGCGGTGCTCGCAGCCGTGGAGCAGGTCGGCAACCTGCTCATCCTCGTGACCCTCGGTGTCCTGTTGACCCGCTTCGCCCGGGGCGATCGGCCGACCCGCCGGGCCATGGCCCCGTTGCTGCTCATCGTGCCGATCGTGCTGCTCACGGTCGTCGACGAGGTGGCCGTCGACCAGGGGTGGATGGGCGACCGGTTCCTCGAAGCATCCCAATGGGCGGAGTTCGCCATCCTCGCCGTGCCGTGGGGAATCGCGGCGGGACTCGCCCGGTCGCGCCTGTGGGGCGGCGAGGTCGCCGAGTTGGTGGCGGCCGCCGAGGCCGCCCGGACGCCCGCCGAGGTCGAGGCGGTGGCGGCCCGGACCCTCGGTGACCCCACGGCCCGGCTCGGGCTGGCCCGTCCCGGGACCGACGAACTGGTCGACGTCGAGGGTCGGCCGTTCGAGGCCCTCGACGGTGCGGAGGGCGAGGTCCGGCTACACCGACCGCTCGTCGTCGACGGCCGTCTGATCGGCGTGTTGGAGCACGCCGCGGGAGTCCCCGAGGCTTTGGCCGCCCAGACGGCGGCGACGATCGGGCTCGCCGTCGACCGCCAGCGACTCCAGGCCGAGGTGCGGGCCCAGATGGCCGAGGTCGTCGACTCCCGTCGTCGAGTGGTGGCAGCCGCCGACGAGGCTCGGCGCCGGGTGGAGCGGGATCTCCACGATGGTGCCCAGCAGCGGTTGCTGGCCCTTGCCATGGAGGCGGAGCGGCTCCGGGGGCGGTTGGCGGCGAACGGCGGTTCGGCCGAGCTCGTGGCCCTCGCCGGCTCGCTGGTGGCCGGGGCCCGCGAGGCGCACGGGGAGCTGCGGGAGCTCGCCGCCGGCATGTACCCACCGATGCTCGAGGCCGAGGGACTGGGGGCGGCGATCGAGTCCCTCGCCGACCGCCTCGGCACCTCCGGGCCCGTCTTCGACGTGTCGGTCGACGTGGGACGGCTGGCCCCCGAGGTCGAGGGGGCGCTCTACTTCGTCGTGGCCGAATCGCTGGCCAACGCCGTGCGCCACGCCGGTGCTTCGCGGGTGGCGGTGACCGCTCGCCGGACCGACGAGACGGTCACCCTCGAGGTGGTCGACGACGGGGTCGGCGGCGCGGGGACCAAGCTCGGTGGGTCGGGTCTCGTGGGACTCGGCGACCGCGTGGCGGCCCTGGCGGGAACGCTGCACATCGATTCCCCGCCGGGGGCGGGCACCCGGCTGTCGGTGGTGATCCCGACGGGCTTGCCGTCGGGCGAGAGCGCTCCTATAATCTAAGTCGCAACGACATAGGTTCTCTGTAGGAGGTTCACCATCATGCTGCCGGTTCGTTCGTTCTTCGGTCGCGACTTCGAGTCGCTCTTCGACCGCATGCTCGACTCGCCGTCGACGCCCCAGACCGGGTCGATCGTCTGGCGACCCCGTCTCGACGCCTATCGGAACGAGGACGGCTTCGTCATCGAGGTCGTCCTGCCGGGCGTCGACCCCGAGGAGGTCGACGTGACGGTCGAGGAGGGTGTGTTGACCATCCATGGCGAGCGCAACGTCACCCGCGAGGAGGATGGGTTCGTCGTGGAGCGGTTCAGCGGCACCTTCACGCGGCGGCTGACGATCCCCGACGGCATCGTTGCCGAGGACATCGCCGCCAGCTACTCCGACGGTGTCCTGCGTCTCGTGCTCCCCACCCCCGAGGAGCCGGAGCCGAAGGTCACCAAGGTCGCCATCAACCGGAGCTGACCCCACTCCGCCCGAGTGCACCCGGCCCCCCGCCCCGGCGGGGGGCCGGTCGCGTCAACGCACCAACGGCTTGTACTTGATGCGGGTCGGTCGCAGCGCCTCGTCGCCGAGCTCGCGTCGACGCGCCTCCTCGTACTCGGTGAAGTTGCCCTCGAACCAGCGGACCTGGCTGTCACCCTCGAAGGCCAGGATGTGGGTGGCGATCCGGTCGAGGAACCAGCGGTCGTGGCTGATGACGACCGCGCAGCCCGGGTAGGCCTCGAGTCCCGCCTCCAATGCCCGCAGGGTGTCGACGTCGAGGTCGTTGGTCGGCTCGTCGAGGAGGAGCACGTTGCCGCCCGTCCGGAGCATCTTGCCGAGGTGGACCCGGTTGCGTTCCCCGCCCGAGAGGGTCCCGACCTTCTTCTGCTGGTCGGAGCCCTTGAAGTTGAGCGAGGCCACGTAGGCCCGACCATTCACTTCGCGGTTGCCGATGCGGAGGATCTCGGCACCGCCGGTGATCTCCTCGTAGACCGTGTTGGCCGGGTCGAGGGCGTCGCGGGATTGGTCGACGTAGGCCAGGTCGACCGTCGGCCCCACCTCCAGGTCGCCGTCATCGGGTGTTTCGGAGCCCATGATCATCCGGAACAGCGTGGTCTTCCCCGCCCCGTTGGGGCCGATGACGCCGACGATGCCGGCCGGGGGGAGCCGGAAGCTGAGGTCCTCGATGAGGAGCCGGTCTCCGAAGCCCTTCCGGAGGTGGTCGGCGACGATGACCTTGTCACCGAGGCGCTGGGTCATGGGGATGTGCAGCTCGAGGTCGCTGCGGTCCCGGTCGGCGGCGCGGTCGGTGGCCAGCAACTCCTCGTAGGCCGACAGCCGGGCGCGCGACTTCGCCTGCCGGGCGCGGGGGCTCATGCGGACCCACTCGAGCTCCCGGGCGAGCGTCTTCTGGCGGGCCGACGCCTCCTTCTCCTGTTGGGCCAGCCGAGCCCGCTTCTGCTCCAGCCAGCCCGAGTAGTTGCCCTCGTAGGGGTAGGCCCGTCCCCCGTCGAGCTCCAGGATCCAGCCGGCGACGTTGTCGAGGAAGTACCGATCGTGGGTGACGGCGACGACCGTGCCGGTGTACTCGGCCAGGTGCTGCTCGAGCCAGGCCACCGATTCGGCGTCGAGGTGGTTGGTCGGCTCGTCCAACAGCAGGAGGTCCGGGTGGGAGAGCAGCAGGCGACAGAGCGCCACCCGCCGGCGCTCACCGCCCGACAGCGTGGTGACGTCGGCGTCGCCCGGCGGGACCCGGAGCGCGTCCATGGCGATGGCGACCTTGCGGTCGAGATCCCAGGCCCCGGCGGCTTCGATGCGCTTCTCGAGTGTCGCCTGGCGGTCGCCCAGGGTGGCGTAGTCGGCGTCGGGGTCCGACCACCCGGCCAGCACCTCCTGGTACTCGTCCAACAGGCCCTGGACCTCGGCGACGCCGTCCATGACGTTGCCGAGCACGTCCTTGGTCGGGTCGAGCTCCGGCTCCTGGGAGAGCAGGCCGACGCTGTACCCCTCGGTGAGACGGGCCTCGCCGGTGTAGCCCTCGTCGAGGCCGGCCATGATGGCCAGCACCGACGACTTGCCGGCGCCATTGGGGCCGATGACGCCGATCTTGGCGCCGGGCAGGAAGGCGAGGGTGACGTCGTCGAGCACGGTCCGGTCGGGTGGGTGGTGCCGCGACAGGTTCCGCATCGTGTAGATGAACTGGGCCATGGAGGGCGGCAGCCTACGGCGGGTCCGGCGGGAGGGCGAAGGCGGGCCCGGGGCGTAGCCTGCGCCCGTGCCGTCGCCCCCGTCCCCGCCGTCCGACCCGGCCCACGCGTCGTCGGCCGCCGATCTCGCCGAGGAGATCCTCGAGGCGATCGTCGCCACCCGGGGCGGTCACCGGCGGACGGGGCAGGTGGCCATGGCCCGGGCCGTCGCCGAGGCGCTCGACGACGGCCACCATCTCATGGTCGAGGCGGGGACCGGCACCGGCAAGTCGTTCGGCTACCTCGCCGGGGCCCTCGCCGCCGGTCGTCGGGTGGTGGTGGCCACCGCCACGAAGAGCCTCCAGGACCAGCTCGCGGGCACCGACCTGCCCGTCGTCGCCGACGCCCTCGCCGGGACCCCGATCGCCCCCCGATGGGCGGTGGTGAAGGGTCGGGGCGCCTACCTCTGTCGCTCGCGACTGTCCGAGCGCCTCGCCGAGGCCGGGTGGACCGACCAGGGAGCGCTCTTCGACGCCGTCGAGCTCCCCGAGGAGCTCCGCCGCGTGCTCGCCTGGTCGGCCGAGACCGAGACCGGTGACCGCGACGAGGCCGACTTCTCGGTCGAGGACTGGGGGGCCTACACGGTCGGCGGCATGGAGTGCCCGGGCCGGGAGGCCTGCCCGGACGGCGATGCCTGCTTCGCCTTCGCCGCCCTCGACGAGGCCGCCGCCGCCGACGTCGTCGTCGTCAACCACCACCTCTACGCCGCCCATCTGGCGACCGACGGGTCGTTGCTCGGACCCCACGACGCCCTCGTCGTCGACGAGGCCCATCGGTTCGAGGACACGATCGCCTCGGCGCTCGGCATCGACCTCGCACCCTGGCGGGTCTTCCAGCTGGCCCGGGTCCTCGGCGGGGCCGCCCCGCTGCTCGGGGGTGAGGCGGGACGCCTCCAACGCTCTCTTGCCGCCGCCGCCCGCGACCTGGACGACGACCTCACTGCCACGACCCCCGGCCGGTTCCGGAGTGTCGTTGACCTGCCGGTGGCCCGATCCCTCGAGCGCCTGGTCCGGCTCGGCGACGAGATCGGGGCCAAGCTGCGCGCCACCCACCCTGAGGCCCCCGCCCTCGGGGGCGCCCGCGCCCGGGCACTGCGGCTCGTCGGGCACCTGGTCGTCGACATCGGGGTCTTGGCCGAACCAGGCGACGACGTCGTCACCTGGGTCGATGGGGGACCCCGACCGTCGCTCAAGGCAGCTCCCGTCGACGTGGCGGCGCTGCTCGCCGATCGGCTCCTGGGCGAGGTGGCCGTCGTGGCGACCTCGGCCACCCTGTCGGTCGGAGGGAGCCTCGAGCCGATGGCACGTCGGCTCGGCTTCGGCGGCGTCGACCATCCGGTCCGCCTCGAGCGGGTCCCCGGCCCGTTCGACTACGCCCGCCAGACACGGCTCCTGATCGATGCCACGCTCCCCGACCCCCGTGCCGACTCCTGGGCGGAGGCGGTCGGGGACGCCACCGTCGAGTTGGTCGAGGCCGCCGGTGGTCGGTCGCTCGTCCTCTGCACGAGTCGGCGCATGGTGGACCAACTCGCCGAGCGCCTCCTGGGCACTCGCCACCGGATCCTCGTCCAGGGCGAGCTGGGCACCGCCGCCCTCCGGGCCGCCTTCGTCGAGGACGAGACGTCGGTGCTCGTGGCGACGATGGGCTTCTGGGAGGGCCTGGACGTGCCAGGACGGTCCCTCGAGCTCGTGGTCATCGACCGGGTGCCCTTCCCCCGGCCCGACGATCCGCTGTGGTCGGCCCGCCGAGAGGCGGCCGAGGCGGCCGGTCGCCCGGCCTTCATGGAGGTGGACCTGCCGCGGGCGGCGACGCTGCTCGCCCAGGGCGCCGGTCGCCTCATCCGCTCCACGGAGGACCGGGGGGTCGTGGCGATCCTCGACTCCCGGGTCGCCCGGGCCCGGTACGGCCCCGACCTGGTGGCCGCCCTCCCGCCGATGCCGGTGGTCCGTGACCGGGTCGAGGCCGCCGCGTTCCTCGCCGGAGATCCGGTGGCCGGGTCGGCCTAGCGGGCAGGCGTTCGTACACTCCGGTCGTGGTCACCGCCGCCCAACAGCCCCTCACCGACGTCAGCTTCGAGTCCCTCGGGCTCGACAAGCGGATCGTTGCCGTGCTCTCCGAGCGCGGGATCGAGCACCCATTCCCCATCCAGGCCCAGGCCGTTCCCGACGTCCTCGCGGGCCGGGACCTCTGTGGCAAGGCCAAGACGGGCTCGGGCAAGACGTTCGCCTTCGGGCTCCCCACCCTCCAGCGGCTCGTCCCCGGAGGCGGGACCCCCCAGGCCCTCGTCCTCGTGCCGACCCGGGAACTCTGCGTCCAGGTCGCCTCGGAGCTGCGGCCCTTCGCCAAAGCCCTCGGGCTGTCGGTGGCCGAGGTCTATGGCGGGGTCTCCATCGGCAACCAGATCGACCAGTTGCGCCGGGGTGCCGAGATCGTCATCGCCACCCCCGGTCGCCTCATCGACCTCCAGGACCGCGGGGCGATCCGGTACGACCACGTCGGAGTCGTGATCCTGGACGAGGCCGACCAGATGTCGGACATGGGCTTCATGCCCCAGACCGAGTACATCTGGCGCCAGGTGCCCGAGGGGCACCAGAGCCTCCTGTTCAGCGCCACGCTCGACGGCGGCATCGACCACCTCGTCGCTCGTCGCCTCACGGAACCGGTGTACTGCGAGGTGGCCTCCACCGAGGTCTCGGTCGAGCAGATGGAGCACCGGTTCCTCCTCGTCCACTACCGGGACAAGGTGAAGGTCGCCGCCCGGATCGCCCTGAGCACCGACAAGATGCTGGTCTTCGTCCACACGAAGCACGGGTGCGACCGGGTGGCCGATGCGTTGGTCGCCGAGGGCGTTCAGGCCGCCGCCATCCACGGCGGCCTCCCCCAGCAGAAGCGCCAACGAGAGTTGGACCGCTTCGCCAAGGGATCCCTGTCGGTGCTCGTGGCGACGAACGTCGCTGCCCGGGGCCTCGACATCGAGGACGTTGACGTCGTCATGCACTACGACCCGCCGTCGGACTCCAAGACGTTCCTCCACCGGTCGGGCCGTACCGCCCGCGCCGGTCGGGCCGGGATGGTCGTGACGCTCGTCGAGTGGGATCAGGAGATCCCCGTCCGGACCCTGCAGAACGAGGCGGGCCTCGACCACGAGATGGTCAAGGTGTACTCCAACGACGACCGACTCGACGACCTCTGGTCGTGGGAGCCGCCCCGGCGTGACCTCG
Organism: Acidimicrobiia bacterium; assembly: GCA_040883295.1. Classification (GTDB taxonomy): domain Bacteria; phylum Actinomycetota; class Acidimicrobiia; order Spongiisociales; family JAENVV01; genus JAHEFX01. The sequence continues at coordinate 2,402 of JBFLKR010000073.1, read as the reverse complement.
AGGCCGAGCGGACGGCCCGACGCCGCTCCCGCGGACGCCGCTAGGAGCGGAACTCGTCCTGGCCGGTGGCGCCCTGGAACCCGAGGTCGATGGCCATCCAGATCGTCTTCGCGAACGGGTAGAAGAACACCGGGAACAGCAGGTTGAGCGCCACGGTGATCCCGAGCACCCACCCCCACGGGACGTCCGGCCAGGTGAGCAGCACGCCGCCGCCGAAGGTGAGCAGGAACACCGCCGAGATGACGGCCGTGTTGATGGTCATGGCCCCCACCCAGTAGCCGGACTCCCGTTCGAACACGAGGCCGCAGCCGTGGCAGGCCTTGGTCATGGACCACCAGGAGGTGAAGACCGGCCGATGGCCACAGCGCGGGCACCGGCGGGTGAGGGCGTAGCCGACGGATCGCATCACCGGTGACGCTACCCATCGCATGCCGATACCCCGGCGCCGTAGGCTCGGCGGCGTGAACGGTGCCAGGGCCCTCGTCGAGACCCTCGCAGCCGGGGGTGTGACGGACTGCTTCGCCAACCCCGGCACCACCGAGGTCGACCTGGTCCACGCCCTCGACGATGTTCCGGCGATGGCTGCCCACCTCGTGCTCTCGGAGGCGGTCGCCACCGGCGCCGCCGACGGGTTCGGCCGGCTCACCGGGCGGCCCGCCGCCACGCTCCTTCACCTCGGCCCCGGGTATGCCAACGGCGCCGCCAACCTGCACAACGCCTGGCGGGCAAGGACCCCGATCGTCAACATCGTCGGCGACCACGCGACCTGGCACCGGCCCCACGACACCGGGTTGGCCTCCGATGTGGCGGCGCTCGCCGGTGTCCACTCGGGGTGGGTCGCCGAGGTCGTCGCGCCGGGACCCGATGCCGCCGCAGCGCTGTCCGCGGCGTCCGGTGGGGCGATCGCCACCCTCATCGTCCCGGCCGACGTCCAGCGCGCCGAGGCCGCTCCGGCCGATCCACTCCCGCCGGTCGCTCCCGGCGAGGTGCCGGGCTCCCGGGTCGAGGCGGTCGCCGCCGTCCTCGCCCGAACCGAACCGATCGTCCTCCTGCTCGGTGGCGGTGCCCTGTCGACGGACGGGCTGGCAGCGGCCCACGCCATCGCCGCGGCCACCGGGGCCCGCCTCCTCCACGAGACCCTGCCGGCCCGGATCGAGCGTGGCGCGGGCCAGCCCCACGTGACGCGGCTCCCGTATGCACCGCCTGCCGCCGCCGGCGCCATCGGGCAGGCCCGGGTGGTCCTCGTCGGCGCCCACCCGCCGACCTCCTTCTTCGGGTACCAGGGCGTCCCCAGCCACATCGTCCCCACCGACCGCCTCGTGCGCGGAGCCGACCCGGACGAGGATGTCGACGGATTCCTGGGTGCCCTCGCCGCGGCGGTCGGGGCCCATCCGGCCCCCACCGGGATGGCGGTCCCCGAGCCCGTCGCCCCGACCTCGGGCGCCCTCGACCCGGCGACGGTCGGGGCGGCAGTCGCCGCCACCCAGCCCGAGGGCGCCGTCGTCGTCAACGCCGCCGTGACGGCCGGGGGGCCGTGGGAGGCGGCGTCGGCGGCGAGTCCGCCACACACGATGCTCACCATCGTCGGGGGATCGCTCGGATTCGGGCTGCCCGCGGCGGTCGGGGCGGCGGTCGCGGCCCCCGACCGGCCGGTGGTGGCCCTGCAGGCGGATGGGTCGGCGCTCTACACGCCCCAGGCGTTGTGGAGCATGGCCCGCGGGGGCCTCGACGTGACCGTCGTGGCCCTCGTCAACCGTCGCTACCGGATCATTGCCGGCGAGCTCGGACGGGTGACCGAGCCCGGGCCGGTCGCCGACGCCCTGACCGACATCGACGGCGTCGATTTCGTGGGTCTCGCCGAGTCCTTCGGCGTGCCCGGGCGACGGGTCGTCGACGCCGCCGACCTCGTCGCCGCCCTGGCCGAGGCGTTCGGCACACCGGGACCGCACCTCGTGGAGGTGCCACTGCCATGAGGGGGATGCCATGACCACCGACCCGTTCTCCCGGCTCCGGATCGAGTACGAGACGACCGGCCTCGAGCCCGAGGATCTCCCGGCCGACCCGATCGATGCGTTCGGGGAGTGGCTCGACGCCGCCGCCGAGGCGGGGGTCGCCGAGCCGAACGTGATGCACCTGGCCACCGTCGACGCCGATGGCGCTCCGTCGGTGCGGGCCGTGCTCATCAAGGACCTCGACGCCGGCGTCGTCTTCTTCTCCAACTACGCCAGCCGCAAGGGTCGGGCGCTGGCCGTCGACCCGCGGGCGGCGGCGCGGCTTCGAGCCATCCCGAGCGTTCGGGGATCGTTCGCCCCTACGCACCAATCAGCCACCGTCACGAGGCCGAAATCGAGCAGTTCCTCGGGATCTCGGTTTCGTTTACCGTCCACGCGGTCGATATGATC
>JBFLKR010000072.1:0-26364 GCA_040883295.1 Acidimicrobiia bacterium | reverse complement strand
GGCCACGAGGTCGTCGCCATCGACCGGGAGCCCGTCGACTCGGTCGCCGCCGAGTTCCACCTGGTCGACATGACCGACTACCCGGCGGTCGTCGAGGCCCTGGTCGGCACCGAGGTCCTCATCCACCTGGCGGCCATCACCGGCCCGGGGTTGGTCGCGGACCACGTCGTCCACGACCACAACGTGACGTCGAGCTACCACGCCCTCCGAGCCGCGGCCGAGGTGGGTGTCCGGCGCGTGTGCCAGGCATCCAGCGTCAATGCGATCGGTGGCCGCTTCAGCCGCGAGGCGCGCTACGACTACTTCCCCGTCGACGAGGAGCACCCCGCCTATCCCGAGGACCCCTACAGCCTCTCCAAGTGGGTCGCCGAGCACCAGGCGGCGGCGATTTCCCGCAGGTTCGGGATGCCGATCGCCAGCCTCCGCCTGCACGGGATCGTGGAGACTCGGGCCGACGCAGAGGCGTGGAACGGGGCGATGCCGGAGGAGGCGCTTGCCCGGCAGCTCTGGGGGTACACGCTGCGAGCCGAGGCGGCGAGGGCCTGCCTGCTCGCCGTCACCGCCGACTTCGAGGGCCACGAAGCCTTCTACGTCGTGGCGCCCGACACCATGGCCGAGACCCCGTCCCCCGAGCTCCGCGAGCGCTGGTACCCGGACGTCCCCCTCCGCGAGGCCCTCAGCGACGGGGCGGGCTTCTTCGATGGCCGCAAGGCAGCCGAGATGCTCGAATGGGAGCATCCCCGTGGCTGACCGGCGACCATCGGTGCCGACGGGCACCGCATCCGAACCCGAAGCGGGGAGGGCCCCATGAGCCGCATCAGCGCCATCCGATCGATCCTCACCGCCCCGGCGGGCATCGCCCTGGTCATCGTCCGGGTCGAGACCGACGACGGCGTCCACGGGCTCGGCTGCGCCACGTTCACGCAGCGTCCGACCCTCGTCGCGCAGGCCGTCGACGAGTACCTGGCCCCGCTGTTGGTCGGTCGGGACCCGGCGCGGATCGAGGACCTCTGGCACCTGATGTACGTGAATGCCTACTGGCGCAACGGTCCCGTGCTGAACAACGCCATCAGCGGCGTCGACATGGCCCTCTGGGACATCAAGGGCAAGCAGGCGGGGATGCCCGTCCACGACCTGTTGGGTGGCCGGAGCCGGAACGCGGCCATGGTCTACCGCCACGCCGAAGGACGTGATCCCCACGAGGTCCTCGAGTCCGTGGAACGCCACCGGGCCGAGGGCGCCATGGCCGTCCGCTGCCAGCTGGGTGGGTACGGGGGGTCCCGATCACCGGTCGACGGCCCGTCGGAGCTCCGGGTCGAGCTGCCCGGCGCCTACTACTCGCCGGACGCGTACGCCCGGGGCGTCCGTGAGCTGTTCGACGTGGTCCGCGGTGCCGTCGGCGACGAGCTCCACCTCCTCCACGACGTGCACGAGCGTCTGGCCCCGATCGATGCGATCCGGCTGGCCGTCGACCTCGAGCCCCACCGGCTCTTCTTCCTCGAGGATCCCTTCCCGCCCGACCAGGTGGGGTGGTTCCGACGCCTGCGTGAGCGCACCACGACGCCGATCGCGATGGGCGAGCTCCACAACCACCCGCTCGAGTGGCAAGGGCTCGTGACGGAGCGCTTGGTCGACTTCGTCCGGGCCCACATCTCCCAACTCGGGGGGATCACCCCGGCTCGCAAGCTGGCGGCGCTCGGCGAGGCATTCGGTGTCCGCACCGCGTGGCATGGCCCGGGTGACACCTCCCCGGTGGGCCACGCGGCCAACCTCCATCTCGACCTCGTCGCCCACAACTTCGGCATCCAGGAGGTGATCGGGTTCCCCGAGCCCCTCCATGAGGTCTTCTCCGGCATCCCCGAGTTGCGTGACGGGCACCTGTGGCCGAACGGGTTGCCCGGCCTCGGCATCGACATCGACGAGGCGGCCGCCGCTCGATACCCCATTGAGTTGGCACCGATCGGCTGGACCCAGAGCCGGTGGCCCGACGGGACGCTGTGGACGCCGTGACGGTTTTCGAGCGGCTCGGGTCCCATGGGGTCCTGCCGGTGGTCGAGCTCGATCGGGCCGCCGATGCCGTGCCACTCGGCGAGGCGCTGGCAGCCGGCGGCCTGCCGTGCCTCGAGATCACGTTCCGCACCGACGCAGCGGTGGCGGCCGTCGAGCGGCTCCGTCGGGCGCTGCCCGAGCTGCTGGTGGCCGCCGGGACCGTCCGCACGGTGGACGAGGCCCGGCGGGCCGCCGATGCCGGGGCCCACGTCGTCGTGTCGCCGGGACTGGACCGGTCCGTCGTCGCGTGGTGTCTCGACCGAGGGCTCCCCGTGCTGCCCGGCGTCCAGACCCCGACCGAGGTCATGGCGGCCACGGCACTCGGTCTCGACGTGCTGAAGTTCTTCCCGGCACGGATCGCCGGTGGACCGGACGCCGTCGCCGCCCTCGCGGGACCATTTCCCACGGTCCGCTTCGTCCCTACCGGCGGCATCGGCTCGGCCGACCTCGGGGCCTACCTCCGCCTGCCGACCGTCATCGCCTGCGGGGGAACCTGGCTCGCCGACCGGGCGGCGATCGCCGACGGCGACTTCGGGCGCGTCACCCGCCTGGCGGCCGACGCCGCCGCCACCGTGGCCGACGTGCGGCGAACGTGACCGACGAAGGATCGATCATCTGTCTCGTGGGCTCCTACGGAGCGTCGAGCGTGCCGACGATCCGGGCCTTCGGGCTGGATGAGGCAACCGGCACCCTCACGCCGATCGGGAGCCACTCCGGTGTCGGCGACGCCTCCTTCCTGCTCGTCGCCGAGCCCGACGTGCTGCTCGCCACCAGCGAGGGCCCGGGCGCCGTCGTCGGCCTCCGCATGCGGCGGATCGATGCCGATCTGCGGCTCGATCAGGTCTCCGTCCTGCCCTCCATGGGCGACGCACCGTGTCACCTCGCGATCCACGGGCCCTGGGTGGTCGCCGCCAACTACGGCTCGGGCAGCCTGTCGGTCCTCCGGCGAGGCCCGGGTGGTCGACTCCTGGAGGTCTCGGCGGTCGCCACCCACCGCGGCTCCGGGCCTCGGGGGGACCGCCAGGAGGGTCCCCACGTCCACGGGTCCTGTTTCCTCGACGACGGCCGATGGCTCGTCGCCGCCGACCTCGGCATCGACCGGCTCGTCGTCTACCGCTTCGACCCCGAGCGGGGACGGGTCGACCGCCACGAGGAGGTGGCCACGGCAGCGGGGTCCGGACCGCGACAGTTGGTCGCCCACCCCGATGGCAGGCACGTCCTGGTCGTCAACGAACTCGACAACACCGTCGCGACCCATCGCTGGGTGGGTGATGGGAGCCTACCGGTGGTCGACGCGATCCCCACCGTCCCCGATGACGCGCCGTCGAACCTCGCCGCCGACATCCGCATCGCCGGGCAGCTCGTGTACGTGGCCAACCGCGGCCATGATTCGGTGGCCGTCCTGTCGGTCGACCGGGACGGCCGCTTGTCCCGGCTGGGGTCCCATCCCACCGGAGGATCCGGGCCGAGGGGCTTCTCGCTGTCACCGAGCGGTGCCTGGCTCGTCGCCGCCAACCAGGCGGGCAACAGCGTCACGGTGCTGCCGGTCCGCGAGGGAGGGACGACCCTGGGGGACCCGGTGACGGAGGTGACGGTGCCGAGCCCGGCGAGTGTCGTCTTCTCGCGAGGGTCAGCCGAGGCGGGGTGACACCGTCGTCGGGGTCTCGACCCAGAAGGCGGAGATCAGGTGCCCGGCGGCGTCGCTGTCGAAGACGACGACGGTCGCCATGATCGGCACGCCCTCGTCGGGCCGCAGGTCGGGATCGTGGAGCGATATCGGCACGACCACCAGTGTCCAGTCCCCGTCGACCCGGGCGACCATCGGGCCGACGATCGACGTCCGGTGGTCCCAGCTCTCGAGCGCCGAGATCGCCTCGTCGGCGCCCGTCACCGGGCCGGCCACGTTCGTGGCGAAGTTCGGCATGACGAGCGCGTTGGCCGCCTCCGAGTCGTACTCGTCGAGACTCGTGACGAAGTCCTCCACCAGGGCCGCCACCTCGGGGGACGGGGCGGCGTCCTCGACGAGGAACAGGTCGTAGGCGATCCAGCCGGCCAGACCCGCCACGACGATGCCCAAGACGATGACCCACGGCACCAGCGGCGATCGGGTCATCGAGGGTTCGAGCGTTGCCATGATCTCTCCTCCCTGCCGGTCACGCACGGGCCGGCAACGCCTCACCGCCCATCATCGCGCCGCGAGGTGGGGCGCGTCATCGGGGGCAACCCTGATTGGGTCGGAGCTCAGCGTTCGACGTCGAGTGTCTCATCGAGCCACTCCAGTGTGGCCTCGATGGCTTGGCGCTGCTGGTCCTCCAAGCCGATCTCGGCCCGGGGCCAGACATCGGCGCCGCCCTGGGGCTGCTGGAACTGGTGGTGGTTGGCACCCTCGATCACGATGGTCGTCGCGGGAGCGTCGGGCATGGCGGCCTGCAGGGCCTCGGCCGGCCCGCCCGTCGGTGGTGAGAACTCGTCGACGCCGCCGAGGAGGAACAGGGACGGCTGGACCACCCGGGGGAATCGATCGTCGGCGTCGACGCCCTGCCAGTAGGGAGGCGGTGCCGGTGCCCAGTGCACGATGGCGTCGGCCTCGGGGACGTCGGCAGCGGTCAACGCCGCCAGGGGACCGCCCACCGAGTACCCACCGAGGGCCAGCCGGTCGGCGTCGACATCGACCCCGAGCTCGCCCGCCAGGGCAAGCCCGGTCGCCTGCTCGGCCAGCGCCACGACCTTGCCGTGGTGCCGGAGGTCGATGAACCGAAGTGGCCGGGTGTCGGGTGCGACCACCACGTAGCCCCAGGACGCCAGTGTCTCGTGGAGCGCCTCGTGGTAGTAGGCCTGGACGTTGGAGCCCATCACCCACACGAACGTCGGGAGCGGTCCGTCGGCGTCGTCTGGCCGGTACACGATGATGCCGAACGGTTCCCCGTCGGCGCCGTCCGGCACCTCGATCCGATCGGTCACGATCTCGAACGGGCCCTGGCGGGCCGGATTGGGCTGGAGGGGATTGGGGTCCCAGACAGTGAACAGGTTGTCCTCGATGACACCGCTCCACAGCACGCCCGCCAGGACCACCACGAGGGCGCCGAAGCCGATGCCGAGCCACTTGAGCACGTGAACGTACGAACTCGGCGGTGAGGGTGGATGGCGCCCGATGCCCCCACCCTCCGTACGACGAGCGTATGGTTTGCCGCCGTGAGCGAGCAGTCCGCCCCTGCCGTGGAGCTCCGCGGCGTCGTCAAGACCTTCGGCGACGTGACCGCCGTCGCGGGCGTCGACCTCGTCATCGCCGACGGCGAGTTCTTCTCGCTGCTCGGACCGTCGGGCTGTGGCAAGACGACGCTGCTACGGATGATCGCCGGACTCGAGTTCCCGACCGAGGGCTCGATTCGCATCCACGGCGCCGAGATGGGCCTCCGTCCTCCCGACAGGCGACCGGTCAACACCGTCTTCCAGTCCTACGCCCTCTTCCCCCACATGACGGTCGCCGAGAACGTCGCCTTCGGTCTGCGGATGCGCAAGGTGGCCCGCGACGAGATCGACGACCGGGTCGCGCGGGCGATCGGCCTCGTGCAACTCGGCGGCATGGAGTCCCGCCGCCCCTCCCAGTTGTCCGGCGGGCAGCAGCAGCGGGTGGCGCTGGCGCGGGCCCTCGTCAACGAGCCCGAGGTGCTGCTCCTCGACGAGCCGCTCGGGGCGCTCGACCTCAAGCTCCGCCAGCAGATGCAGTTCGAGTTGAAGGACCTCCAGGAGCGGGTCGGCATCACCTTCGTGTACGTGACCCACGACCAAGAGGAGGCCCTCACCATGAGCGACCGGATCGCGGTCATGGACGCCGGTCGGTTCCTGCAGGTCGACGGCCCCGAGACGCTCTACGAGCGCCCGGCCAACCGGTTCGTGGCGGGCTTCGTCGGGGACACCAACTTCCTCGACGCCGTGGTCGTCGACGACGGTCGGGTGCGACTCGGAAACGGACGGGAGGTGGCGGTGGTGACGACGAGCGACCCGGGCACGCCGGTCGTGCTGGCGCTCCGCCCCGAGAAGGTCTTCTTGGAGACCACCCCCGAGGAGGGGACCGAGCGGGTCCCGGGGGTCGTCCGCCAGTCCCGCTACCTCGGCGACCACTTCTTCTACGAGGTGTCGATCGAGGGGGTCGGTTCCATCCACGTCTGGGCCCAGAACGAGCCGACCTTCGAGCGGTACGTCGCCGGCGACGAGGTGATCGTCACCTGGCGGCCGTCGGCGGTCGTGGCGCTGGAGGACTGAGTGGCCTTCCCGCCACCCGACGACCTCGACGTCGCCGACCCGACCTCCGAGGCGCTGGAGGACGCCGCCGCCCGCTCCCGTGCCAGGGAGGGCTTTCGACTGGCGCTACCGGCCTATGGGTACCTCGTCGTCTTCTTCGCCGTTCCGCTCGTCATCGTGGCGGTGGTCGCCTTCTTCGGGCGGCGCAGCCCCCGGGGATCGCTCGAGTTCGGCGGCTTCACCCTCGAGAACTTCGCCCGGATCTTCGCCCAGACGCCCGACGGAGACTTCCTCGTCCTCCAGATCACGGCGCGGTCGTTCTGGTTCGCCATCCTTACCACGCTCATCTGCCTGCTGATGGCCTACCCGCTGGCCTATTTCATGGCCACCCGCTCCTCCCAGCGGCTCCGGGCGATCCTGTTGGTGCTCGTGATGATCCCCTTCTGGTCGAACTTCCTGGTGCGCACGTACGCGTGGCGGGTGCTGTTGTCGCCCGACGGGATCGTGGAGCGGATCACGTCGGTGGTCGGGTTCGCCGAACCGCTCATCTTCACGTCGACGGCCATCATCATCGGCCTCGTCTACGGCTACCTGCCCTTCATGGTGCTACCGCTGTACGCCGCCCTCGAGCGCATGGACTGGCGCCTGGTCGAGGCGGCGCGAGACCTCTACGCCGGCGGTTGGGACTCGTTCTGGCGGATCACCTGGCCGATCTCACGGCCGGGGGTCATCGCCGGGTCGATCCTCGTGTTCATCCCCTCCATCGGCGCCTACGTGACCCCCGAGATCCTCGGGGGTGCCCGGGAGACCATGTTGGGCTCGTTCATCGTCCGCCAGTTCCTCTCGGCCCGCGACTTCCCCTTCGGTTCGGCGCTGTCGGTGGTCGTGATGGTGGTGATGCTCGGCGCCACCCTCGTCTACTTCCGCACCGGGGGGCGCAACCTGTGATCGGTCTCAGCCGCTGGGCCCGGGGCGCCCTCGCCACCAATGCGTGGATGGTCTACGTCTTCTTCTACGCCCCGATCGCGGTGCTCGTCGTCTACTCGTTCAACGACAACACGCTCGTCGGGGTGTGGACCGAGGCGTCACTGCGCTGGTACCGGGAGATGCTCGAGAACGATGCCGTGCTGCGGGCGCTCCGCAACTCGCTGGTGGTGGCCGTCATCTCGACCGTCGTGGCGACCGCCCTCGGGACGATGGCCGCCCTGGCCCTCGAGCGGTACCGCTGGCGAGGGCGACGGGCGTTCGACGCCCTCCAGTACCTGCCGATCATCATCCCTGACGTGACGATGGCCGTGATGATGCTGCTGTTCTTCGTGCAGATCTTCCAACTCGCCGGGTTCGCCGACCTGCGACTGTCGCTGGGGATCGGCACCATCTCGATCAGCCACATCGCCTTCAACATCTCGTTCGTGGCGGTCGTCGTGCGGGCCCGGGTGGCCGGCCTCGACCCCCAGCTCGAGGAGGCCGCCGCCGACCTCTACGCCAACCGCTGGGCGACGTTCCGCCGGGTCACCTTGCCGCTGATCGCCCCCGGCATCGCGGGCGGGGCGCTGTTGGCCCTGACCCTGTCCCTCGACGACGTCGTGATCACCTCGTTCGTGTCGGGGCCCGGGTCGACCACGCTCCCGGTCTACGTCTTCGGCCTCGTCCGCCGCGGGGTCACGCCGCTCATCAACGCCGTGTCTACCGTCATGCTGGCGGCGTCGATACTCTTGGTCCTCGCGTCGTTGGCCTTCCAACGACGAGGTGAGGAAGGAAAGGCAACCTGATGCGACGAATCCTGTGGATGTTGGCGGTCCTGGCCCTGGTGGCCGCCGCGTGTGGCGGTGACGGCGACGACGGGGGCGACGGCGAGGCCCTCGCGTGCGGCGTCGGCGAGACCGACGGCGATCTCGTGCTCTACAACTGGACCGAATACATCGATCCCACCCTGATCGATGACTTCGAGGCGGAGTACGACGTGTCCGTGACCGAGGACTTCTTCCCGAACAACGAGGAGTTGTTCGCCAAGGTCGATGCCGGCGCCGCCGGGTACGACGTGGCGGTCCCCTCGGACTACATGGTGTCGATCATGGCCGACGAGGGCTTGCTCCTCGAGCTCCAGAAGGACGCCATCCCCAACATCGAGAACCTCGCCGAGGAGTTCACCCAGGTGCCCTATGACGAGGGCAACGTGTACTCGGTGCCCTACCAGTGGGGCACGACCGGCATCGCGGTCGACCTCGAAGTGGTGGGCGAGGACTTCGCCGAGAGCTGGGCGCTCATCTTCGACCCGGCGGCGGCGGGCATCGAGCCCGTCCCGACGTCGGTCCTCAACGACACCCGCGAGGTGCTCGGTGCCGCCCTCCGATACCTCGGGTACTCGCTGAACACGACCGAGCAGGCCGAGCTCGACGAGGCGTCCGAGTTGCTGGCAGGGGCCACCGACACCATCACCGTGTTCGACTCCGACCAGTACGAGGACCTGCTGTTGGACGGCACGACCGCCATCGCCCATGGTTACTCCGGCGACTTCTTCGCCGCCTTCGACGGCGCCTCGACCGACGACTTCGACGCCTACGAGCGGTACTACTACTTCGTGCCCGAGGAGGGCGGCGTGCGGTGGGTCGACAACATGGTCGTCCTCGCCGATGCGCCCAGCCCCTGCACGGCGCACACGTTCATCAACTTCATGTTGGAGCCCGAGAACGGTGCCGCCCTGACCAACTGGAACTACTACGGGAGCCCGAACGAGGCCGCCGAGGAGTTCATCCTCCCCGAGATCCTCGAGGATCCCTCGATCTATCCCACCGACGAGACCCTCGCCAATCTCGAGTTCCTCGCCGACACCGGCGACTTCGAGGTCCAGTACGAGGACGCGTTCACCCGGGCGCGCGGCTAGCCACGGACACCGTCGATGACCGGGCCCGGGGCGTCGAGCCCCGGGCCCGGCTCGCGTAACGTGCCGCCCATGGCTGGACCCCTCCACGGCATCACCGTCATCGAGATCGTGGGCCTCGGCCCGGGCCCGTTCTGCGGCATGCTCCTCGCCGACCTCGGCGCGGACGTCATCCGCATCGACCGGGTCGACCCCGGGCGCATGTTCCGGGCGGGCGATCCGGCGACCGACGTGATGGCCCGCAGCCGGCGGTCCGTCGCCGTCGACCTGAAGCGGCCCGAGGGCGTCGACGTCGTGCTGCGCCTGGCCGCCGACGCCGACGCCCTGTTCGAGGGCATGCGCCCCGGGGTGGCCGAACGGCTCGGGATCGGTCCCGAGGTGGTGCTCGGCGCCAACCCGGCCATCGTCTACGGCCGCATGACCGGCTGGGGCCAGGAGGGCCCCTGGGCGCAGATGGCCGGCCACGACATCGACTACATCGCCCTCACCGGGATGCTGGGCGCCATCGGCCGGGCCGGGGGTCCCCCCATCCCACCGCTCAACCTGCTCGGCGACTTCGGCGGGGGCGGGCTCATGCTGGCGTTCGGGCTCCTGGCCGGCATCCTCCACGCCCGGACGACGGGGGAGGGGCAGGTGGTCGACGCCGCCATGGTCGATGGCGCCTCGGTGCTCGGCTCGATGGTGTTCGGGTTGGCGGCGGCGGGGGGCTGGACCCCCGAGCGGGGGACCAATCTCCTCGACACCGGGGCGCCGTTCTACGACGTCTACGAGACCGCCGACGGCCGCCATGTCGGGGTGGGGGCGATCGAGCCCCAGTTCTTCGCCGCCCTCGTGGACGGGCTCGGCCTGCCAGCCGAGATGGCAGCCCAGCAGTGGGACCGGTCGAGGTGGGAGGCGCACCGGACGGCCATCGCCGAGGCGTTCGCCACCGCCGACCGGGACACGTGGGCGGACCGCTTCGAGGGCACCGACGCCTGTGTGGCGCCGGTGCTCACCTACACCGAGGCGCCCGGCCATCCCCACCTGGCCGCCCGGGGCACCTTCGTGGACGTGGCCGGGGTGACCCAACCCGCCCCGGCCCCCCGGTTCGACCGGACGCCGGCCGCCATCCCCCGGCCACCGGTGGCTCCCGGGACCGACACCGACACGGTGCTGGCCGACGCCGGGTTCGAGGCCGCCGAGATCGTCCGGCTCCGGGAGTTCGGCGCCATCGGCTGACAGCTCCGCGACGCCCCGGCGACAAGTACCATCCCACCGAGCTCCCGAGGAAGGCCATGACGATCACGAGCACCACGTTGCAGGAATTCACCGGTCCCGACGAGGTCGCCGTCGACCCCGGCACCACCGTCCCCGACCTGCTGTGGCGGGCCGAGGAGCGGTTCGGCAACCGCCCGGTGCTCGCCTACCGCGATGGCGACACGTTCGTCGACATCCCGCTGTCGGACATGGCCGAGATGGTGCGGCGCGTGGCGGCCGGGTTGATCGCGCTCGGCATCGAGAAGGGCTCGCGCATCGCCCTCTTCTCCCCGAGCCGCTGGGAGTTCACCGTCTTCGACTACGCCATCTGGGTGGCCGGCTGTGCCACGGTCACGATCTACGAGACCTCGTCGCCCGACCAGGTCGACTGGATCATGAAGGACTCCGGCTCCGTGGCGCTCATCGCCGCCGACCAGGACCTCGTGAGCACCTACGAGGCCCAGGCGGCCGCCCTGGGGACCTGCGAGCACGTCTTCTCGATCGACGACGGTGCCATCGACCAGCTCACCGAGATCGGCAAGGACGTCACGGACGCCGACGTGCGGGCGCGGGCCGACTCGGTCGCCCCGACCGACCTCGCCACGCTCGTCTACACCTCGGGCACCACCGGCCGGCCGAAGGGCTGCCACCTCACCCAGCACAACTTCGTGTGGGACGTGGCCCAGGCGAACAAGGCGGCGGGGCCGATCATCGACGAGAACGCGTCGACGCTCATGTTCCTGCCGCTGGCGCACATCTTCGCCCGCCTGCTGCAGGTGGTGTCCGTCTCCTCGGGCGCCAAGATGGCGTTCTCGACGGGGATCCCCAACCTGTTGGAGGAGCTGGCGATGGTCAAGCCGACCTGGCTCTTCTCGGTGCCGCGGGTGTTCGAGAAGGTGTACAACGGGGCCGTGACCAAGGCGACCGACGACGGCAAGGGCAAGATCTTCGAGACCGCCGCCCAGACGGCCATCGACTACGCCACGGCGAAGGAGTCCGGGCGGGTGCCGTTCACCCTCAAGGCCAAGCACGGTCTGTTCGACCGCCTCGTCTATTCGAAGCTGCGGACCACGCTCGGCGGGAACGCCAAGTACGCCGTCTCCGGCGGGGCGCCGCTCGGTGCCCGGCTGGCCTACTTCTACGACGGCATCGGTCTCGAGATCTACGAGGGGTACGGCCTCACCGAGACGACGGCCGCCTCGACCGTCAACCGGCCGGGAAGCCGACACATCGGCTCGGTCGGCCAGCCGCTGCCGGGTGTGACCGTCCGGATCGCCGACGACGGCGAGGTGCTCATCAAGGGCGACCACATCTTCGAGGGCTACTGGAACAACCCCGAGGCGACCGCCGAGGCCATCGACTCCGACGGGTGGTTCCACTCCGGCGACATCGGCCAGCTCGACGCGGATGGCTTCCTCTCGATCACCGGTCGCAAGAAGGAGCTCATCGTCACCGCCGCCGGCAAGAACGTGGCCCCGGCGGTGCTCGAGGACCGGATGCGGGCCCACGCCATCATCAGCCAGTGCATGGTGGTTGGGGACAAGCAGCCGTTCATCGCCGCCGTGGTCACCATCGACCCCGAGGAGTGGCCCCGGTTCGCCGAGGCGAATGGCAAGACCGGCTCGATCGCCGACAACGTCGACGACGCCGACCTCATCGCCGCCGTCCAGGTCGCCGTCGACGACGCCAACAAGGCCGTGAGCCGGGCGGAGTCGATCCGGACGTTCCGGATCCTCCCCGACGACTTCACGGTGGAGACCGGTGAGCTGACGCCCACACTGAAGGTGAAGCGGAAGGTCGTGGGCGAGAAGTACGCCGAGACGATCGACGCCATCTACTCCTGAGCGTGGCGGCCACCGACGAGGCGAGGGTCGACGAGGCGGCCGACGCCGTCCTCGCGGCCACCGACGAACGCGACGGCCCCGGCTTCTGGGACACCGTCTACGACCACGGCCTCGCCTGGGTGCACTTCCCGGAGGGGTTCGGTGGCCTGGGCGTCGCCCCGGGTCTCCAGCGGCGCGCAGTCGCCCGGCTGCGGGAGGGTGGCGGCTCGTTCGGCAACCTCTCGCAGAACGTGCTCGGGATCGGCATGGGTGGTCCCGTCGTGGCTGCCCACGGGAGCGACGCCCAGCGCGAGCGGTGGCTGCGGCCGATGTACACGGCGCAGGAGATCTGGTGCCAGCTCTTCAGCGAGCCGGGCGCCGGCTCCGACGTGGCCGCCCTCGCCACACGGGCGGTCCGCGACGGTGACGAGTGGGTGCTCAACGGCCAGAAGGTCTGGACCACCCTGGCCCACGTCGCTCGGTGGGGGATGGTCGTCACCCGCACAGACCCCGACGTGCCCAAGCACGCCGGCATGACCTACTTCGTCGTCGACATGACCGCCCCCGGCGTCGAGGTGCGCCCGCTCCGCCAGATCACCGGTGAGGCCGAGTTCAACGAGGTGTACTTCACCGACGCCCGGGTGCCCGATGCCAACCGGATCGGTGACGTGGGCGACGGCTGGCGGATGGCGCTGGCCACGCTCATGAACGAGCGAGTGGCCATCGGCTCGGCGACCCCGCCCCGGGGCGGCGGGGCCATCGCCACCGCGCTCGAGGCGTGGGAGGAGCACGGGGGCGACGCTGCGGCCCGCGACCGCCTGACCGCTCTCTGGATCGAGGCCGAGGCGCTGCGGCTCACCAACGTTCGTGCCTCCCAGATGCGCCGGATGGGCACCCCCGGGCCGGAGGGGTCCACGGGCAAGCTGCACTGGGCCGACCTCAACAAGCGCATCTACGAGTTCGCCGTCGACCTCCTCGGCCCCGAGGCGCTCATCTACCGGGACGGCTACGAGTTGGTGCGGCCCGACTCGCCGGGGCTCTCCGGTCTTGCCCCCCAGAAGGCGTTCCTCCGGTCCCGCGCCAACTCCATCGAAGGCGGCACCAGCGAGATCATGCGGAACATCCTCGGCGAGCGGGTCCTCGGCCTGCCGTCCGAGCCGCGGATCGACAAGGAGATCGCCTGGAAGGACGTCCCGCGGTAGCGACTGCGTCGATACCCTTCCGGGACGTATCCCGAGGAGGACGAGACGATGCGGGAGGCCACCACCCCCGGCGCCGAGGACATCGACCTGACGGTCACGGTCCCCGACATGGCCTGGGCGGCCGAGGCACGGTTCGCCGACCGGCCGGCGCTTGCTCGACGCGAGGGTGACCGGTTCGTCGACATCTCGCTCGGGGAAACGGCCGACCTCATCCGACGGGTGGCTGCCGGGTTCATCGCCCTCGGCATCGAACCGGGCTCCCGGATCGCCGTCTTCTCCCCGACCCGATGGGAGTTCCCCGTCTTCGACCTCGCCATCCTGGCGGCGGGCTGCGCCACCGTGACCATCTACGAGACCTCGTCGCCCGAGCAGGTGGAGTGGATCATCAAGGACTCCGGTGCCACCGCGATCGTGGCCGCCGACCAGGGCCTCGTGGACGTGTTCGAGGCCCGGGCCGCCGCCCTCGGCACCTGTGAGCACGTCTTCTCGATCGACGGCGGCGCCATCGACCGACTCACCGAGATCGGCGCCGATCTCACCGACGGCGACGTCCGTGCCCGGTCCGACGCGGTGGACCCGGGGGCCCTGGCCACGCTCATCTACACCTCGGGCACCACCGGCATCCCCAAGGGCTGCCACCTCACCCACCGCAACCTGGTCTGGGCGCTCGAGCAGGCCGAGGCGGGGATTGGTGCCATCGTCGACGAGGAGGCCTCGACGCTCGTCTTCCTCCCGATGGCCCACATCATGGCCCGGGCCCTGCAATGGCTCTCGCTCGTGAAGGGCGCCAAGGTCGCCTTCTCGACGGGCATCCCCAACCTGCTCGAGGAACTCGCCATGGTCCAGCCGACCTGGTTGTTGTCGGTGCCCCGGGTGTTCGAGAAGGTGTACAACGGGGCGGCCAGTGCCGCCACCGACGACGGCAAGGGTCGGGTCTTCGAGACGGCCGCCCAGACCGCCATCGACTACTCCCGCGCTCGCCAGCAGGGCCGGGTGCCGCTGGCCCTGAAGGCGCGTCACAGCCTGTTCGATCGCCTGGTCTACTCGAGGCTCCGGGAGGCGTTCGGGGGACGGGTGCAGCACGCCATCTCGGGTGGGGCCCCGCTCGGTGCCCGCCTCGGCCACTTCTACGACGGCATCGGCATCCAGGTCCTCGAGGGGTACGGCCTCACCGAGACCACCGCCGCCGGGACGATCAACCTCCCGCGCTCGCGCCGCATCGGCACCGTCGGACGTCCCGGCCCGGGGATGACGATCCGCATCGCCGACGACGGCGAGGTGCTCATCAGGGGCGGCTCCGTGTTCGAGGGGTACTGGAACGACCCGTCTGCCACCGCCCAGGTGATCGACGAGGCCGGGTGGTTCCACTCCGGCGACGTCGGTGAGCTCGACGACGACGGATTCCTGACCATCACCGGTCGCAAGAAGGAGCTCATCATCACCGCCGGCGGCAAGAACGTGGCCCCGGGGGTGCTCGAGGACCGGATGCGAGCCCACGCCATCGTCAGTCAGTGCATGGTGGTGGGCGACCAGCAGCCGTTCATCGCCGCCCTGGTGACGATCGACCCCGAGGAATGGCCCCGCTTCGCCGAACGGCACGACAAGGCCGGGTCGATCGCCGACCACGTCGACGACCCTGACCTCGTCGCCGCCGTGCAAGTGGCAGTCGACGACGCCAACCAGGCCGTGAGCCGGGCGGAGTCGATTCGGACCTTTCGGATACTCCCCGGCGACTTCACCATCGAGACCGGTGAGTTGACGCCGACGCTGAAGGTGAAGCGGAGGGTGATCGGCGAGAAGTACGCCGAGGTCATCGCCGGGATCTACTCGTAGGGCTACGTCTGGATCGCCTCGGGGAGGACCACCACCAGGACTCCCTCGCGAACCCACACCTCCGCCTCCGTGCCGGTGAACTGGTTGGAGATCGTCCGGCTCGAGGTGGGCTCGAGGTCCTCGTCGACCAGCTCCCAGCGCAGGCCCCGGGTGGTGACCCCCCTCGCCGGGCCGCCGATCGGCACCAGCGAGATCGTCGCCGACGACCGCCCCTCGACGCGGAGGTGGTCGCGCACGGGGATGACGACGTCGCGGCCGGCCAACCACCGGACCTCGATGCCGGCGAAGGCCTCGGAGGTGAGCAGCGCCACGTTGGCGAGGAGGTGGTCGAGCCGCCCGCCGTGGCCGCCGACGACGACGACCTCGTCGGGCCCGAGCCCGAGGGCGACCGACACCGCCAGCTCCAGGTCGCTGGCGTCCTTGTCGACCGGATGGACGACGACCTCCACCTCGTCGCCCAGCGCCTCGAGCAGGCCGGGTCCGACCGAGTCCATGTCACCCACCACCACGGTCGGGTCGAGGCCGAGCGTCACCGCGTGGTCGAGTCCCGAGTCGGCGGCGATCACCACCGCCTCGGGCGGGAGCATGGCCAGGGTGGCGGGGAGCGGTTCGTCGCCACCCGCCACCACGACGACCGCCCGGCTCACGCGAGCCACCGATCGAGCCAGTCGGACACCTCGCCGTACCAGTGGATGGAGTTGGCGGGGGAGAGCACCCAGTGGGCCTCGTCGGGGTAGTAGACGAGTCGGGCGGGCACGCCCTTGTCGGTGAGCACGCCGTACAGCTCCAGGCCCTGGGTGACGGGCACCCGGTAGTCCCGCTCGCCATGGACGACGAGCGTCGGGGTCCGGTAGTCGCGGTAGAACTGCGACGGGCTGGTCGCCGCCACTCGGTCGGGGTCCTCCCAGACCGCCGCCCCCCGGGCCCGGGCGAGGCCGTGGGTGGCGTCGGTCGCCCACATCCCGCCCTGGTTGGTCACCGCCGCGTGGGCGACGATGGCGGCGAACCGATCCGTGTGGCCGCCCATCCAGGCGACGAGGTAGCCGCCGTAGGAGCCTCCCGCCAGCGCCATCCGGCCCTCGTCGACCAGGCCGTCGGCCACCAGGGCGTCGGTGGCGGCGAGGACGTCCGTGGTCGGCATCGTCCCCCAGTCGCCTTGGATCGAGCGGGTGAACTCGTGCCCGAACGACGTCGAGCCGTGGAAGTTCACCAACGCCACGACCCGCCCGGGCGCCGCGAACGCATGGGCGTTCCAACGCCAGTGCCACATGTCGCCGAACGTGCTGTGCGGGCCGCCGTGGACCAGGTGGACGAGGGGCGCCGGCCCGTCGGGCGCCTCGGGCGGATGGACGACGAAGACCTGGATCTCGTCGCCGCGGGCGCCGGACACCCATCGTTCCTCGACCTCGCCGAGCTCGAGGTCGGCCAGGAGCTCGGTGTCGACCCGGGCGACAGGGGTCGGGTCGCCGCCCGTGGCGGCGACCGAGACGATCTCGGGCGGGGAGGAGAGGGACTGTCGCAGCAGGTAGACGAGGCCCCGACCATCCGGTCGTGGGTGGGTGAGGGTGTGGTCGGCCGCCAATCGCTCCGGGCGGCCGCCCGTCGGGTCGAGGGCGAAGAGCGACACCCGGCCGCGTTCCTCGGCGGTCAGCAGCACCCGTCCCGTCGTCGGCTCGGGCTCCCAGGCCCCCGGTGAGAGCTCCCAGTCCTCCACCAACGCGTGGGTGGTCCCGTCGACGTCGATGATCGAGGGGATGACCGGCGTGGCGTAGAAGTCCAACTCCCGCGTTTCCCCGAACACGTTCGTCCCGTCGGCGAGGTGGCGGGGTCGGCTGAGGTCGCCCGTGGGGTGCTCGGCGACCAACTCGCGGTCCCCGCCGCCGATCGGCACCCGCCACAGTCGCCAGCGGTCGCGCTCCTCGAGGCCCGCCTCGGCGGCGGCGAACACGACATGGGAGCCGTCGGGGGAGATGGACACGTCGTCGATGGGGTCCCCGGTGCCGGGGAGGGCCCAGATGAGTCCGCGGCCGGGGGTCAGGTCGACCGGGTCGTCGCCCCCGAGGTCGATGCGGAAGAGGTGGTGGCGGTCGCCGTCGGTGAGCCAGCGGTCCCAGAACCGGTAGATGCGCTCCTCGGTCGTCCTGGCCGTGACCCGGCGCTCGGCGAGTTCGGCGGCGAGTTCCCGGGTGCCGTCGATCGTCGGCGCCGCGTCACGGAGGAGTCCGTGGCAGAGCAGTCCCGACCCGTCGGGGAGCCAGTGCGGCGAGCCGGCCCCGAGGGGGAGGTCGGTCAGTCGTCGGGGCTCGCCTCCGTCGAGGGGCATGACATGCACCTGGGGACGGGCATCCACCGTGCGCAGGAACGCCACCCGGCGACCGTCGGGCGAGACCGCCGGGGCGGTCCCCTCACCGGTGGTGAGCGGCTCGAGCCCGTCGTCGCCGAGCCGGTACAGGCGGGTGACGGAGCGGTTCTCGTCGAGGTCGTGGTTGGTGACGGGGACCACGACCGTGCCGCCGACGACTGCCGGGGCACCGACGCGGCCGAGCCGCCAGAGGGTCTCGGGGGTGAGGCGCATCGGAGCAGCCTACGAAGGTGTCACTCGATGTCGATCTCGATGGTGTCGAGGACCGCCCGCAACGCCGCCTCGACCGCGGCGGGGTCGGGGGCGGAGGCGAAGGCGAAGCCGAGGTAGCGGTCGCCGTCGGGTGGCGCCTCGAGCCGCTCGCCGATCGGCGCCGCCAGCTCCACCCCGTCGACGTGGGGGATCCCGGCCGCCTCCTCGATGCCGTGCACCGCCCGAAGCCGACCGGTTCGGGGGATGGGGAGCATGAGCGCCCCCACCGACCCCTGTACGTCCAGGCCCCCCAGCGGCCGGTCGAGCGCCGCGCGCAGCAGCAGCGCCTCGAGCGACGTCCCCAGCAGGCCGAAGCGGAGGGCTCGACCGCATCGTCCGCCGATCGGTCGTGCCGCCAGTTCGATGAGGACCGGGACGCCGTCGTGCACCCGCAGCTCCGCGTGCACCGGCCCGGTCACCAGCCCGAGTGCCCGGCAGGCGGCGGCCGCCGCCTCCACCACGGCGTCGACGACCTCGGGATGCAGGCGGGAGGGGGTGACGTAGATGGTCTCCTCGAAGAAGGGCCCGTCCATCGGGTCGGGCTTGTCGAAGACCGCCAGCACCCGGAGCACGCCGCCCGACAGCACCCCCTCCACGGCCACCTCAGGTCCGTCGACGAAGTGCTCCACGAGGATCGGCTCGTTCGGGTTGGTGCCACAGCGGGTGAGGATCGACCGGATCCGTCGCTCGGCTGCGCGGGCCCCGTCGGCATCGTCGGCCCGGATGACGCCCTGGCTCGCCGAGCGGGAGAGCGGCTTGCACACGACGGGAAAACCGATCTCCGCCGCCACGGCGCCGGGGTCCTCGCCGAGGGCGACGACCTCGTAGCGGGGCTGGCGGACCACCTCCCGCAGGGCCCGACGGAGCGCCACCTTGTTGGTCGTCGCTGCCACCGAAGCCGGTGGGTTGTGAGGGAGGCCGAGGGATCGGGCGGCGAGGGCCCCGGCGAGCACGCCCCGCTCGTCGGGGGCGAGGACCGCATCGAACGGTCCCCGCGACGCGATCGCCTCGGCCGCCGACTCGGCGGCATCGAGGTCGGCAAGGAGGAACGAGTCACCCATGACGTCGGCCAGCAACTGGCGGCGATCCGACACGACGACCAGGTCGACCCCGGTGGCCCGGGCCGCCTCGACGAAGTCGGTGGCCCGGTAGGTGGTGGTGGGCAGGAGGACGGCGACCCTGGGCACGCCCCGAGCCTACGGCCCCCCACGGGCTGGGCCGAAGGCCCGGCCATACGAGCGATCGTGGCGGTACGATGTCCGGCGTGGCCGATGACACCGTCCTCACGATCGAACCAGACGCCCTGACCCAGATCATCGCGATCCGGGACAACGAGCCGGGCGACGCCGAGTACGCCCTCCTCATGGAGATCACCGGCGTCAAGGGCGCCGACTTCGCCTACGAGCTCTCGTTCGTCCCCCTCGACGACGCAGGTGAGGGCGACATCGTCGAGCGGCACGGCGACCTCGCCGTCGTCCTGCGGGAGGGTGACCGGGCCAACCTGTCCGGGGCGGTCCTCCGGATCGGCTCGCAGGGCCTCGCCATCGACAACCCCAACTCGCCATCGCCGATCGTCGGTGCGCCGGAGGTCGAGGGCACGCTCGAGGGACCGATCGCCGACCAGGTGGCCCAGCTGATCGAGCAGGCCATCAATCCCGGGATCGCCATGCACGGCGGGGCCGCCCGTCTGGTGAGCGTCGACGACGCCAACTACGTCTACGTCGAGCTCTCCGGCGGCTGCCAGGGATGCGGGCTCGCCGCCGTCACGCTCAGCCAGGGGATCGAGCGCATGATCATGGAGCAGATCCCCGAGGTGGCGGGCGTCATCGACGTCACCGATCACGCATCGGGCTCGGACCCGTACTACCAGTCGTCCAAGAAGTAGGACCGCGCGGCCTATAGCGCGGCGGTTGGCACACTGGCCGAGATGCGCCCGCTCCTCCTCGTCGTCCTCCTGGCCGTCGGCGCGTGCACCCTGCCCGGGTCCGGGGCCGACGAGCCTTCGTCGACGCCGGCTCCCGAGGCGGCGCCCACGGGGTTGGACGCTCCGGTCGAGGCGCCCGCGTCGGGGGCCTACCGGGCTCCCGAGTTCCCCCAGGGCCTCGATTGGATCAACACCGACCGGCCGCTGGCGCTCGCCGACCTGGCGGGCAAGATCGTGCTGCTCGACTTCTGGACCTCGGGATGCGTCAACTGCCTCAATGTCATCCCCGACGTCGAGCGCCTGCTCGAGGAGTACCCCGACGAGCTCGTGGTGGTCGGCGTCCACTCGGGCAAGTTCGACGCCGAGCGGGAGACCGACGCCATCCGCGAGTTCGTGTTGCAGCACGGGATTCGCCACCCGGTCGTCAACGATGCCGCCTTCGAGGTGTGGGGCGCCTACCAGGTGCGGGCATGGCCGACCGCGTGGCTCATCGGACCCGACGGAGCGTTGGTCGGCCGCCACGAGGGCGAGGGGGTGTACGAGGTCGTGCAGCCGGTCATCGAGGAGGTTCTCGCCACGCGGGGCGAGCTCGTCGACACCCGGCCGTTCGGCTTCGCCCCCGAGCAGCGGCTGTCGACCGTGCTGTCCTACCCGTCGAAGCTGGCGGTGGACGGGCCCCGTGATCGGCTCTACGTGGCGGACACCGGCCACCACCAGGTGGTCGTCGTCGAGTTGTCGACCGGCCGGGTGCTCGACGTCATCGGCTCCGGGACGCCTGGCTATCGCGACGGCGGGAGCGACGAGGCGTCGTTCGACGGACCCCGCGGCCTGGCCGTCTCGCCCGCCGGGGAGGTGCTGTTCGTCGCCGACACCGGCACCCACACCATCCGGGCCGTCGACATCGAGACCGGCCTCGTGACGACCTTGGCAGGGACGGGACGACAGGGGTCGTGGCCGCCGCGCGGCGGCCCGGGCGGCGCCACCCCGCTCCATTCCCCATGGGATCTCGAACTCGTCGACGGCACCCTCGTGGTGGCGATGGCCGGTTCCCACCAGCTCTGGGCCCTCGACCTGGCCGACCTCACCATCGGGCCGTGGGCCGGGTCGGGCCGTGAGGCCACCACCGGTGGCCCACGTCGGGGGGCCGCCCTCGCCCAGCCCTCGGGGCTCGCCTCCGACGGCGATCGCATCTGGTTCGCCGATGCCGAGTCGAGCAGCATCCGGGTCGTCACCGACGACGAGGTCCGCCTGGTCGCCGGCGCCACCGACGACCTCTTCACCTTCGGCCTCGCGGACGGCGTCGGTGCCGAAGCCCGCCTCCAGCACCCACTCGGCGTGGCTTGGGACGGCGAGACGCTCTGGGTGGCCGACACGTACAACTCGGCGATCCGCGGCATCGATCCGACCACGGGGGCGACCACGACCCTGGCCGGGGGCGAGGCGGGCTGGGCCGATGGTCCGGACCCCGCGTTCGACCAGCCCGGCGGCATCGAGGTCTGGGACGGCCGCCTGTTCGTGGCCGACACCAACAACCATTCGATCCGCATCGTCGATCCGACGACGGGGGCGGCCGACACGCTGGTCCTCGCCGGCATCGAACGGTTCCGGACGCCCACCGAGGACGGCATCGTGGCGGTCCCCCCGGTCGTCCTCGCCGACGGTGCCGTCACCATCACGCTCGACGTGGACTTCCCGGAGGGGTTCAAGGTGAACCCCGACGCCCCGGCCTCCTTCGTGTGGGGCGGCGATGCCGGGGCCGTGACGCCTGCCGACACCTCGATCGTGGCGCCGGAGTTCCCGATCAGCTTCGGCTTCGAGCCCACCGGGCCCGGGGTGCTGGTCGGCGAGGTGGGCATCGTCTACTGCGAGAAGGGGCGGGAGTCGATCTGCCTCTTCGAGGAGGTGCGGTTCGAGGTGCCGGTGGCGATCGACCCGGCCGGTGGCTCGTCGATCGACATCGTCCACGAGATCAGCCTGCCGGGCGGTCTCCTGCCCTGACCGAGCCCCGGTCTCGGGCCGGTATCGTCGGACTCGTGGAACGGGCGCAGGCCATCGTCCGGGATGCCGACCTCGTCGTGAGCTTCAGCGGGGCCGGCCTCTCCCAGGAATCCGGAATCCCGACCTTTCGGGATGCCGACGGGATCTGGACGACGGTCGACCCCCTGAAGATGGCGTCGGTCGAGGGCTTCCTCGCCGATCCGGAGACCGTCATCGACTGGTACGACGAGCGGCGCCTCTTCATGGCCGCCAGGCGGCCCAACCCGGCCCATCGTGCCCTTGCCGCCACCCCCGGCATGGTCCACATCACCCAGAACATGGACAACCTGCTCGAGCGCGCCGGTGCCGGCGACGTCATCCACCTCCACGGCACCATCGACCGCGACCACTGCCAGGACCGGTGTGGCCACGAGGAGGCCATCGACCCGGCCCACCCGCCGGGTCTCCGCCACTGCCCCGAGTGCGGGGCGCTGATGCGGCCGTCGGTGGTCTGGTTCGGGGAGATGCTCCCCCAGCGGGAGTGGTTCCGGGCGCAGGCGGCGATGCTCGCCGCCGACGTCGTCATCGTCGTCGGTACCTCGGGGGAGGTGTACCCGGCGGCCGGCCTCATCGACCTCGCCCACGACCAGGGAGCCCGGGTGATCGTCGTCAACCCCGAGCCGACCCCGGCCGCCGCCATCGCCGACGCCGACCTGCGGGGCACTGCGGGCGACGTCATCCCCGAACTGCTCTCGGCCCGGACGTGACCTTCGACGTCGCCGACTGGCGGTCGCGCTTCCCGGCGCTCGAGCGGGTCCTGGCCGGTCGGCCGGTGGCCTGGTTCGACGGTCCCGGCGGCGCCCAGGTCCCCCGATCGGTCGTGACGGCCATCGGCGACGTGCTCACCCGCGGGGTGTCGAACCTCGGTGGTGCCTACCCGCCGTCGGAGGAGGCCGAGGCCATCGTCACGGGGGCGCGGGCGGCGGCCGCCGACCTGGTGGGGGCGATCGGTCCCGAGGCCATCGCGTTCGGACCCAACATGACCACCCTCAACCTCGCCCTCGCCCGGGCGCTCTCGGCGGACTGGGGTCCGGGCGACGAGGTCGTCGTGACCAGACTCGACCACGACGCCAACATCTCGCCATGGCTCCTCGCGGCCCGCCGCACCGGGGCGACGGTGCGGTGGATCGACATGGACCCCGACGATGGCTGTTCGCTCGCCGACGTCGAGCCGATGCTCTCGGACCGGACGAGGGTGGTGGCGGTCACCCACGCCTCCAACGTGGTCGGCACCATCCCCGACGTGGCGGCGGTGTGTGCCGCCGCCCGCTCGGTCGGTGCCACCAGCGTCGTCGATGCCGTCCACCACGCCCCGCACGCCCCGACCGACATGGCGGAACTCGGATGCGACGCGCTCCTGTGCTCGGCCTACAAGTTCCACGGTCCCCACATCGGCGTGCTGGCGCTGGCGCCGAACCACTGGGATCTCGTGCCCGAGCGCATCCGCCCCGCCCCAGACCACCAGCCGGGGTGGTGGGAGACGGGCACCCAGAGCTTCGAGGCGCTCGCCGGCGTCACCGCGGCGATCGATGAGCTGGCCACCATCGGGTCGGGACCGTCCCGGCGAGAGCGCCTCGTCGACGGCCTCGGCCGCATCCACTCCCACACCGACGAGCTCGCCGTCCACTTCCTCGATGGCCTCCGGGACCTCCCGTCGATCCGCCTCTTCGGCATCGACGACGACCGGCCTCGCACTCCGACCTTCGCGCTGGAGGTCGCCGGCCGTGACCCCGGCGAGGTGGCCACCGAGCTCGGCCGGCGGGGCCTCTTCGTCGGTCATGGCGACTTCTACGGGCTCGAGGTGGTCCGTCGGCTCGGCCGGGCGGATCGTGGCGTCGTGCGGGTGGGCTTCGTCTCCTACACCGACCGCGGCGAGGTCGACCGGCTGCTCGAGGCCCTGGTGGGGCTCGCCCCGGCCTCGGGGACAGCGCCCGCCGCTCGGTAGCCTGCGCCGGGTGCGGGTCCTCCTCTGTTCCACCTACGAGCTCGGCCACCAGCCCCTCGGGTTGGCGTCCCCGGCCTCCGAGCTCCTGGCAGCCGGCCACGAGGTGCGCGTCCGCGACCTCTCGCTCGACGCCCTCGACCCCGCCGACGTCGCCTGGGCGGACCGGGTGGCGATTTCGGTGCCGATGCACACGGCCCGTCGGTTGGCGGCCGACGTCGCCCGCGACCTCACCCGGCGCCGACCCGACCTCCCGATCGCCTTCTACGGGCTCTACGCCACGGTGGCCACGGACGAGGCCCGGACGGCGGGGGCGTCGGCGTTCATCGCCGGCGAGTACGAGGACGCGCTGGTGGACTGGGTCGCCGACGCCGGGCCCGTCGAGACGGTCGAGACCGGCCGGCGCCGCCACCGCATCCCGGTCCGGGCGGATCTCGCCCCGCTGGATCGCTATGCGCGACTCGCGATCGCCGGCGAGGAACGCCCGGCGGGCTACGTCGAGGCCAGCCGGGGTTGCCGGCACCGCTGTCGGCACTGCCCGCTCCCGACGGTCTACGACGGCCGCTATCGGATCGTCGCCCGTGATGTCGTCGTCGCCGATGCGCTCGCCCAGGTGGAGCGGGGCGCCCGCCACCTGACGTTCGGCGACCCGGACTTCCTCAACGGCCCCGCCCACGCGGTCCGGGTCCTCGAGGCGGTGGCGGCCGCCGCACCCGACGTGACCATGGACGTGACGGTCAAGGTGGAGCACCTCCTCGCCCACCGGGACCTGCTCGGAGCGATGGCCGACGCCGGCGTCGTCTTCGTGGTGAGTGCCTTCGAGCACGTCGACGACGCCATCCTCGAGATCCTCGACAAGGGCCACACCGCCGCCGACATGGCGGAGGCGGTCGACCTCGTGCGGGCGGCCGGGATGGAGATCCGCCCAACGTGGCTGCCATTCACGCCCTGGACGACCCGCCGCCGACTCGCCGACCTCGTCCGGTTCATCGGCGACCACGACCTGTGGGGCGCCACCGACCCCGTGCAGTTGACGATCCGCCTCCTGCTGCCCGACGGCTCGCTGCTCGCCGACCACCCGGCGATGGTGCCGCATCTGGTCGGCGACGACCCGCTGGCGCTCGGCAGCGCCTGGGTGCACCCCGACCCGGGTCTCGACGAGCTCGCCGCCCGGCTCGCCGAGCTCGCCGACGAGGCGACGGGGGAGGGTCTGTGCGATCGCGATGTGCTGGCCCTGGTGGTGGATGCCATCGCCGAGGCGACCGGTGAGGTGCTGCCCTCCGTCCCCGACCAGATCGAGGGCATCGGCCTGACCGAGTCCTGGTTCTGCTGCGCCGAGCCCACCAGCGCGCAGGTGTCACTGCTCGGCGTGGACGGCTGATTTCCCGGTACTTCGGTACTTCGGTACTTCTGTAGCGGGCGTCGACGCGGTCGGCCTCCAGCTGAACTGGTCGGGCTCACTCGAACCTGTCGGGCTGGGCCCTCGTGGGGAAGGCTCACCCCGACAAGAACGTGGTGTGGAGCGGTGGCGCTACGCATCCCGTTGACACCAAGCACTTTGTTGCGTAAAGTGCTCTCTGATGGATGGGCACACCGACGACCCGGGCCTCGATCCCGACGATCTCGCCGAACGGTTGGCGGATGTCCGGCGGATCCGGGCGGCGACGCGGGCCTCGGTGCTCACGGCCGGGTGGACGGCCCTGGTGGTGTGGGGGCTCGTGTTCCTGGGGTCGGTGCCCCTCGCCTTCGCCCTCGACGGCGATCTCGGCGCCTATTGGATCATCGCCGCCCCGGTGGGTGCCGTCGTGTCGTTCGTCGCCGGCTCGCGCCAGGAGATGCACACCACCGACTCGGCGTGGCCGTACCTCGTCATCGGCGCCGCCATGTTCGTGGGGGCGTTCGGGGCGTTCTTCCTGTTCGTCGGCACGACGGCCATCGGCGTCTGGGGACTCGTTCTCACGGCGGGGTTCGCCGCGATCGCCCTGCTGGATCGCCAACGGGTCGTGGCGGGCGCCGTGGCGGCGGTTGGCGCCTGGGGCCTCGTCGTCTGGTGGGCGGTCGGCCCCGGCGACCAGGACGTGCTGTACACCGCGCTGGCGACGGCGCTCGGGGCCCTGCTCGTGGGCGTGGGTGCCGCGCTCCGAATGGTGCGATCGTGACCGAGGGGGCGATGCCCGTCGTGGACGAGACGGTCCATCAGCGGACCAGACTCGGCATCCTCACGATGCTCGCCGAGGTGGGCTCGGCCTCGTTCACCCACCTCCGGGACACGTTGGGACTGAGTGACGGCAACCTGAGTCGCCACCTGCGGGTGCTCGAGGACGCCGGGTACGTCCGCATCGACAAGACGTTTCGAGGTCGCACGCCGCACACCGCGGTGGCAGCGACCGACGAGGGCCGGGCCGCGCTGGCGGGCTACCTCACGGCCCTCGAGGACATGATCGAACGGCTGCGGTCGGCGCAGCCGGAGTGACGGGAGGACGAATGGACAAGGTGCTGGCCTGCGAGGGCCTCGTGAAGCGATTCGACGAGTTGACGGCCGTCGGCGGCGTGAGCCTCGACATCGCGGCCGGTGAGACCT
>JBFLKR010000071.1:0-3212 GCA_040883295.1 Acidimicrobiia bacterium | reverse complement strand
GCCCCCCCCCCCACCCCGACCACCGAGAGGAGCCACCGTGCTGGAAGTCGCCAACCTGGAGGTCGTCTACAACGACGTCATCCTCGTCCTGCGCGGTATCTCCCTCGAGGTGCCCGACGGGAAGATCGTCGCGCTGCTCGGCTCCAATGGGGCCGGCAAGACGACCACCTCACGGGCCATCACGGGGATCCTCGGGGTCCACGAGGGGGACGTCACCAAGGGCCACGTGACCTTCGCCGGCGAGGACATCACCGAGAAGAAGCCCGCCGACATCGTGAAGTCGGGCATCTCCATGGTGATGGAGGGCCGGCGCATCTTCCGTGAACTCACCGTGGAGGAAAACCTCCGCACCGGGGCCTACACCAACCAGAAGCGCGCCTCCATCACCGGGCAGCGGGACATGGTGTACGAGTTGTTCCCCCAGATCGCCAAGCGCGCCAAGTCGACGGCTGGCTACCTGTCGGGTGGCGAGCAGCAGATGCTCGCCATCGGCCGAGCACTCATGGCCGACCCGAAGCTCATCATCCTCGACGAGCCCTCGCTCGGGCTGGCGCCGCTGCTCGTGCAGCAGGTGCGCGACATCATCGTGCAGCTGAACAAGGAACAGGGCGTCTCGATCCTGCTCATCGAACAGAACGCCAACATGGCCCTCTCGATCGCCGACTACGGCTACATCATGGAGACCGGGAAGGTCGTCATGGACGGCGACCCCCAGAAGCTCCTCAAGGACGAGGACGTCCAGGAGTTCTACCTCGGCCTGCATGGCGACGAGGGCGACCGCAAGAGTTTCCGGGACGTGAAGCACTACAAGCGGCGGAAGAGGTGGTTGTCGTGACGACGACGAAGGCCGAGCGGAAGGTCCTCTTCGGCGGTCGGGAGGACCGTCGTCGAGAGGGCAAGATCGTCGAGGTGTCCAACCTCTCGCTGTCGTTCGGTGGGGTCAAGGCCATCAACGACGTCTCGTTCGAGGTCGAGGAGGGCGAGCTCTTCGCCATCATCGGCCCCAACGGTGCCGGCAAGACCTCGATCTTCAACTGTCTCTCGGGGGTCTACAAGCCCCAGGAGGGCTCGATCAAGTGGCGTGGCGAGGACCTGTTGGGCACCCGCCCGGACAAGATCGCCGAGCTCGGCATGGCCCGGACCTTCCAGAACATCGAGCTCTTCGAGCACATGACGGTGGTCCAGAACCTCATGCTCGGCCGCCACACCCGCATGACGAGCAACTGGTGGGACAACACCGTCTACCTCGGGCGCACCAAGCGGGACGAGATGGCCAACCGGGCCGTCGTCGAGGACATCATCGACTTCCTCGAGATCGAACAGTGGCGCCAGTACCCGGTGTCGCTGCTGCCCTACGGCATCCAGAAGCGGGTCGAGCTCGGCCGGGCGCTGGCCATGGAGCCGGAGCTGCTGCTCCTCGACGAGCCCGTGGCCGGCATGAACCTCGAGGAGACCGAGGACATGGCCCGCTTCGTGCTCGACATCCGCCTCGAGCTCGGGATCGCCATGATCCTCGTCGAGCACGACATGGGCCTGGTGATGGACATCGCCGACCGCATCATGGTGCTCGACTTCGGCCAGAAGATCGGTGAGGGGCTTCCTGCCGAGGTGGCGAAGAACCCCGCCGTGATCAAGGCCTACCTCGGCGAGGAGTTCTAGGCGCAGCGGAGCTGCGCAGTACTGGTTGCCGAGAGATCTCATCGAGATCTCATCCTTCCCTGAGCCGCTACCCGCCCGCGCCCCGTACTCTTTCCGATCATGTCTCGGATCCCTCGGTGGGCCATCGCCCTCGGTGTCTTCCTGACCCTCGTCACGGGGGCGACGGTCGTGGCGGCCTCCACCGACCTCGACTACCTGGCGTTCGAGCCGGGCCCCGTCTACGCCATCGACGAGTTCATCGCCGCGGACGACACCATCCCGCTCAACGGGGAGTCGTTCATGCTGACCGTCGTCTACTCCGACGTGAGCGTGCTCGATGCGGTGATCGCCGAGCTCGACCCGGCCGTAGACCTCGTCGAGCGCGAGCGGGTGCGGCCGACCGGCGTCACCGACGAGGAGTTCCGGGAACGCAATCTGCGGGCGATGGACCAGTCAAAGGCCACCGCCGAGTACGTGGCGCTGAGCAGACTCGGTTATGACGTCGAGATCAGCGGCGAGGGCGTGTCCGTGGAAGCCATCATCGAGGGCACCGGTGCCGACGGCGTCCTCGAGGTCGGCGACGTCGTCACTGCCATCAACGGGGTCACGGTGACCCAGCACCCCGAGGCCGTGGTCGAGATCTACCGCAACGACGTCGGCGACGAGCTCGAGTTGGAAGTGATCCGCGGCATCGACACCGAGAACCCCGAGACCCTCACGCTCTCGGTCGAGCTCGTGGAGCACACCCAGGAGGCTGGCCGACCCATGGTCGGGTTCATGGCCGGCACCCACAACTGGGGATTCGACAGCCCGATCGACCTCGAGATCGACTCGGGCAACGTCGGTGGCCCGTCGGCAGGCCTGATGTATGCCCTGACGATCCTCGACCTGCTGTCAGACGAGGACGTGCTGGAGGGCCGGGCGATCGCCGGCACCGGGACCATCGACCGCACCGGGACCGTCGGGTCCATCGGGGGCATCAAGCAGAAGATCGTCGCCGCCGACCGGGAGGGAGCCGACGTCGTGTTCGTGCCCGAGGGCAACTGGGAGGCCGCCCAGGAGGCCCAGGTCGACATCGAGTTGGTCAGGGTGACCACCATCGACGACGCCCTCGCCTGGCTCGGGGCCGACGAGTTCATCGTCGCCTCCCCCTGACCCAACCCCTGCTGCAACCCAGGGTTGGTGAGGGGGTTCGGGGAGAGAAGCGTGGGCTGGAGGTGGTGCCCAGGCCCTCCTGCAACCCAGGGTTGGTCCCGCCGCTACCGGCGCCCCCCTGCCGCCCGCTCTATCGTGCCGGCATGACCGATGCCGCCCCCGAGGACGGGGCCCGCTTCCGACAGGTGCTTCGTGGCTACGACAAGGGTGAGGTCGACGCCGCCATCAAGCGCCTGACCCGCGAGGTCGACGTGCTGACCGCCGAGGTCGCCAGGCTCGCTGCCGAGGGGCCGGCCCCGACGCCGGCTCCGACCGATCTCGACGCCTTCGCCATCGACGTGGCCTCGGTGCTGCGAGCCGCCCAGGAGGCCGCCGACGACCTCCGGGAGCGAACCGAATCGGAGACGGCGGCGCTCCGG
>JBFLKR010000010.1:0-3999 GCA_040883295.1 Acidimicrobiia bacterium | reverse complement strand
GCCTGCGGCGAAACTCGCCTGCCGAGCTCCGCTGGGCAGGAACTCCAACCGCGGAACCACGGAACCGCGGAACCACGGAACCAGAGATCCCCCCGACGGGGGGATGGGCCCCACGAGCGGAGCGAGTGGGAGGGGGGCGGTGCCAGAGAGCGACGAGGTCCTCACCCAGCACCCGATACTCAGTACTCAGTCCCGGTACCCGGGACTCCTCCTACCCTCCACCCCCATGACCGCTGCCCCCGAGCTCTCCGACAGCCGGCTTGCCAACCTCGGTGCCCGGGCGATCCTCGAGGGCTTCGACGGGTACCAGCGACGGTTCCGGATCATCACCCGTCGGGCCCGGGTCCGCTTCGAGGAGCGTGACTGGGCGGGGATGCAGGCCGACACCGTGGAGCGCCTCGCCTCCTACCGGGAGGCGGTGGACCCGGTGGTGGCCACGATCGGCGACCTGCTCGGCGACCGGTGGCACGAACCACTCATCTGGGGCCAGATGAAGGCGGTGTTCTCGGGCCTCATCACGTCGCGGGACGACTGGGACCTGGCCGAGACGTTCTTCAACTCGGTGACGCGGCGGGTCTTCTCGACCGTCGGCGTCGACCCCCGGATCGAGTTCGTCGCCACCGATTTCGACGAGCCCCCTACCGCCCCGACGGGCTCGGTCTACCGCAGCTACGCCCGCACCGGCGACCTCGCCGACCTCGTCACCCGGGTCCTCGAGGACCTGCCGATCGAGGCGGGCTTCGCCGACCTCCCGGGGGATGCCGCCCGGGTGGCCCAGCGCCTCAGCGCCCGCCTCGACGCCGTCGGCGCCCCTCGCTTCATCGACCGGGCCGAGGTCCTGAAGCCCGTCTTCTACCGGGGACGGGGTGCCTACGCGGTCGGGCGGGTGACGTCGGGCTCGGATGCCATCCCGATCGCCGTCGCCCTCGAGCACCACGACGAGGGAGTGGTGGTGGACGCCGTGCTCCTCGACGAGAACGACGTCTCGATCCTCTTCTCCTTCACCCGGTCCTACTTCCATGTCGATACCGGCCGCCCCTACGACGTGGTCCGCTTCCTGCGCCGAGTCCTGCCCCGCAAGCGGGTCGCCGAGTTGTACATCTCGATAGGCGCCAACAAACACGGCAAGACCGAGCTCTACCGCGATCTGCTCCGGCACATGCGCGCCACCGACGACGCCTTCGAGGAGGTGCCCGGCAAGAAGGGCCTCGTGATGATCGTGTTCGGCCTCCCCGGCCACGACG
The DNA here is from genome assembly GCA_040883295.1 of Acidimicrobiia bacterium. GTDB lineage: Bacteria > Actinomycetota > Acidimicrobiia > Spongiisociales > JAENVV01 > JAHEFX01. Next base: position 2,755 of record JBFLKR010000010.1, on the reverse strand, counting down.
ACGTCTTCAAGGTCATCCGCGACAAGCCGGGCTATCCGAAACAGATCACGAAACAGCAGGTACGCGAGAAGTACCGCCAGGTGTTCCTGTCCGAGCGTGGCGGCCGGCTCATGGACGTGCAGTCGTTCGAGCACCTGACCTTCCCGCGGGCCCGGTTCGACCCGGTCCTGCTCGATGAGTTGCTCGACGAGGCGGGCGAGACCGTGCGCCTGGACGGCGACGACGTCGTCATCGACCAGCTCTACGTGGAGCGGCGGGTCGTCCCCCTCGACCTCTACGTGCAGCGGGCGAGCTCCACCCACGCCCGCTCGGCGGTGGTCGACTTCGGGCGCTCGGTGAAGGAGCTCGCCGTCAACGACATCTTCCCCGGCGACCTCCTCATCAAGAACTTCGGCGTGACGCGGCACGGACGGGTCGTCTTCTACGACTACGACGAGCTCACGACCCTCACCGAGGTGAACTTCCGCCGGATCCCACCGGCGCGGTCCGACGAGGACGAACTGTCCGACGAGCCCTGGTTCGCCGTCGGTCCCGACGACGTCTTCCCCGAGGAGTTGGTGCGCTTCCTCGGCCTCTCCGGGGAGCTGCGGGCGACGTTCCTCGGCCACCACCGTGACCTCTTCGACGTCGAGTTCTGGCACCGGACCCAGCAACAGCTGCTGGCCGGTGAGCTGCCGCCGGTCTACCCGTACCGGGCGGCGACCCGTCTCCAGCACTGAGCCCCGCGCCGACGGGTCGATCGGTAGCCTCGGGTCGTGGACGAGATCGATCGGGACACGGCGCTCGGCGTGATCGAGCGAGGGGAGGTGGCCCACGTCGCCGTCATCGATGCCGACGGGCCCTACGTGTCGCCGGTGTCCTACGCCATCGTCGGCGACCACCTCGTGTTCGTCACACGGCGTGGTCGCCGCTTTCTCGCCCTCCGCCACGACCCACGCGTCTGCATCGAGGTGACCGAGACCTCGGACGTCGGTTGGCGTTCGGCGCTCGTCGAGGGGGAGGCACGCTTCGTGACCGGTGAGGCCATGCACACCGAGGCGATCCAGTCGCTCCTCCACAAGTACCAGGACGGTGGTGAGGCCACGCTGCTCGGCACCTCCCGCTCGCCGGGTCCGGACCTCACCGAAGTGGTGGCGGTTCCCCTCGACCGGGTGACGGGGCGATCGTCGGGCGAGGGCACCCATCGACGAACGAGACCGGGGAGATTGTGAAGGGTTACGACACCATCCTCGTCGGCGTCGACGCCGAGCGGGGCAGCGAAGAGGCCCTGCGACGGGCCATCGACATGGCGCGCGGCTGCGACGCCGAGCTCCACGTCGCCCATTCCGTGTACGTCCCGCCGGGTTGGTGGGGCGCCGCGCCGGCGGTGAGCGTCGACGTCGCCTCGCTCCAGGAGGCGAGTGCCGACGAGTTGTGGCAACAGGTCGAAACCGCGCTGGCGGAGTTCGCCGACGTCGTGGTCCACCGCCACAAGCTCGAGGGCCATCCGCCAGACGCCCTGTTGGACCTCGCCGATGAGGTCGACGCCGACCTCATCGTGCTCGGCACCCACGGTCGGGGGGAGGTGTCGTCGTTCCTGCTGGGGTCCACGGGCCACCGGGTGATCGCCCACGCCTCCGCCGACGTGCTGGTGGTCAAGCACGAGGTGTGAACCCAGGGTTCGGTGACGCGTCCCTGGCCGAACCCAGGGTTCGCTGGCTCTCCTACGCGCCACCCAGCCCCGAGAACCGCCCCGTCCGGACACCGGCTCCGTCGATACCCTTGGCGGATGGATGTCCGCGACACCTTGGGGCGGCCGATCCGGGATCTGCGGATCTCGGTGACCGACCGCTGCAACTTCCGGTGTCGGTATTGCATGCCCCGCGAGATCTTCGGCCCCGACTACCCCTTCCTCCGGCGCGACGAGCACCTCACCTACGAGGAGATCGCACGGGTGGCGCGCATCGTCGGCCGCCTCGGCGGACGCAAGGTCCGGCTCACGGGTGGCGAACCGCTGCTGCGCCGTGACCTCGACGTCCTGGTCGGCTTCCTCACCGACGAGGGGTTCGGCGACCTCACCCTCACCACCAACGGGGTCCTCCTGCCGAAGAAGGCCGAGGCGCTGGCCGCCGCCGGCCTGCATCGGCTCACCGTCAGCCTCGACTCGCTCGACGACGAGGTGTTCCGGGCCATGAACGACGCCGACACCGGCGTCGACCAGGTACTGGAGGGGATCGATGCGGCGGTCGCCGCCGGACTCGGACCGATCAAGGTCAACGCCGTCGTCCAGCGAGGCGTCAACGACCACACCATCGTCGACCTGGCGGGCCACTTCCGGGGGACCGGCATGACGGTGCGGTTCATCGAGTACATGGACGTCGGGACCACCAACGGGTGGCGGATGGACCACGTGGTGCCCAGCGCCGAGGTGGTGGCGGCGATCTCGGAGCGATGGGCGCTGGAACCGGTCGAGCCGGCCTATCGGGGCGAGGTCGCCCGTCGCTGGCGGTACGTCGACGGCGCCGGCGAGATCGGGGTGATCTCGTCGGTGACCGAGCCGTTCTGCGGCGACTGCACCCGGCTGCGACTGTCGGCCGAGGGCAAGCTGTACACCTGCTTGTTCGCCTCCACCGGCACCGACCTCCGCGGCCCGCTGCGGGCGGGGATCACCGACGAGGAGCTCGAGACGATGGTCGTCGGCGTCTGGACCGGCCGCACCGACCGCTACTCGGAGCTGCGCACCGCCGGGACCGCGGGGTGGGAGAAGGTCGAGATG
>JBFLKR010000070.1:0-4580 GCA_040883295.1 Acidimicrobiia bacterium | reverse complement strand
CGGACTCGGCGTCAGCCGTGTCCGCGGTCTCGTCGGCAGCGTCGGCGGTGACCTTCTCGGTCTCGTCCGCGTCGGCGGGTTCGGTGTCGACCTCGGCGGTGGCCTCGGGGGCCTCGTCGGTGTCGGCGGGTTCGGCGGACTCGGCACCAGCCGTGTCCGCAGCGTCAGCGTCAGAAGCAGCGTCAGCTGCTTCAACGGACTCGGCGCCAGCCGTGTCCGCAGCGTCGGCCGTGACGGGGGCGGCTTCGGCAAGCTCCTCGATCTCGTCGACGGCCTCGACCTCGGCGCGCTGGTCGGCGGCCGGGGCCTCGTCCTCGTCGGCATCGCGGCGCTTGCCGCCACCGGCCTCGATGTACCGGGGCATCCTATCGCCGCCGGCGGCTTGTTCCGCCCGCGACTTGGGCGTGGCGACCCGGCGGCCACCACCGGAGGCCATGTCGACCTCCGCCTGGATCTTGCGCTCCGAGGCGGCGCGTACCCCGCCCATGACCTCGCCCTTGTACACCCAGACCTTCACGCCGATGGTGCCGACGGTGGTGTGGGCGGTGGCGGTGCCGTAGTCGACGTCGGCGCGCAGGGTGTGGAGCGGCACGCGGCCCTCGCGGTACCACTCGCGTCGTCCCATGTCGGCGCCGCCGAGGCGGCCCTTGCACTCGATCCGCACGCCTTCGGCGCCCGCCTTCATGGCGGTCTGCACGCCGCGCTTCATGGCGCGGCGGAAGGCGACGCGGTTCTCGAGCTGGTCGGCGATGCCGCGGGCGAGGATGGCGGCGTCGGTGTCGGCATCCTTGATCTCGGTGACGTTCAGCTTCACGTTGAGGCCGGTGAGCTTCTCGAGCTGCGAGCGCAGCCGCTCGGCCTCGCTCCCCCGGCGACCGATGACCACGCCCGGTCGGGCGGTGAAGATCTCCACGACGATCTTCTCGCGCAGGCGCTCGATCTCGATGCGGGAGATGGCGCCGCGGGTCAGCTCGCCCCGCAGGTAGTCGCGGATGCGCGAGTCCTCGTTGACGAGCTCGGCGTAGTTGGAGTCCGAGTACCAGCGCGACTTCCAATCGGTGACGATGCCGAGGCGGAATGCGTACGGATGGGTCTTCTGGCCCATGGTCAGTCCTCCTCGTCGTTCGACACGACGATCGTGATGTGGCTGGTCCGCTTGAGGATCTGCGTGGCGCGCCCACGGGCCCGGGGGCGGAACCGCTTCAGGGTGGGGCCCTCGTTGGCGTAGGCCTCGGCCACCACCAGGTCCTCGGCGGGGATGTCATGGTTCTCGAGCGCGTTGGCGACGGCCGACTCCAGCACCTTCTTGACGGTGCCGGCGGCGCGCCGGTCCGCGAACGAGAGCGTCACCAGGGCGTCAGGGACGGGCACGCCGCGCACGGTGTCGAGCACGGCGCGCACCTTCTGGGGGCTCTGGCGCACGAAGCGGGCGTGGGCGGGGACCTTCATCGGCGCTTCGCTGACCGGTCGGCGAGGTGCCCGCGGAACGTGCGGGTCGGGGCGAACTCCCCGAGCTTGTGGCCGACCATCGACTCGGAGATGTACACCGGGACGTGCTTGCGGCCGTCGTGCACCGCGATGGTGTGTCCGACCATGTCGGGGATGATGGTGGAGCGTCGGCTCCAGGTGCGGATGACGCGGCGCTCATTGCGGTCGTTGAGTTCCTCGACCTTCTCGAGGAGGTGCTCGTCGACGAACGGGCCCTTTTTGAGGCTACGAGCCACGGGTCACCTCCTTCCCTTCTTGCCGCGGCGGCGCACGATGTCGCCGTCGCTGTACTTGTTCCTCTTGCGGGTGCGGCCCTCGGGCTTGCCCCAGGGGCTGACGGGGTGGCGGCCACCGGAGGTCCGGCCTTCGCCACCGCCGAGCGGGTGGTCGACGGGGTTCATGGCCACGCCGCGGGTCTGGGGGCGGACGCCCTTCCAGCGGTTGCGGCCGGCCTTGCCGAGCTTGACCAACTCGGCCTCGGTGTTGCCCACCTGGCCGATGGTCGCCCGACAGTCGAGCGGCACGGTGCGCATCTCGCCCGAGGGCAGCCGCAGGAGCGCCTTGCCGCCCTCCTTCGACATGAGCTGCACCGAGGCGCCGGCGGAGCGGGCCATCTTGGCGCCGCCACCGGGGCGGAGCTCGATGGCATGCACGACGGCACCGGCCGGGATGTTCCGCAGCGGCAACGCGTTGCCGGGCCGGATGTCGGCGCCGGCACCCGACTCGAGCATGTCGCCGGGCTTCACGCCGACGGGGGCGAGGATGTAGCGCTTCTCGCCGTCGCGGTAGTGGAGCAGCGCGATCCGGGCGTTGCGGTTCGGGTCGTACTCGATGGCGGCGACCTTGGCGGGCACCCCGTCCTTGGTGCGGCGGAAGTCGATGATCCGGTACTGCTGCTTGTGGCCGCCCCCGCGGTGGCGCGAGGTGACGCGGCCGTTGGTGTTGCGACCACCGGTACCGGACTTCTTCTGGAGGAGCGACTTCTCGGGCTCGGTCTTGGTGATGTCCGAGAAGTCGGCGACCGTCTGGAACCGGGTGCCCGGCGAGGTCGGCTTGCGCTTGCGTACGGCCATGGGGATCAGACTCCGAACAGGTCGATGGTGTCGCCGTCGGCCAGGGTGACCATGGCGTGCTTCACGTCCTTGCGCTTGCCATAGACCCACCCGGTGCGCTTGCGCTTGCCGCCCCGGTTGAGCGTGTTCACCCGGATGACGTCGACGTCGAAGATGCGCTTGACGGCTTCGCGGATCTCGGTCTTGTTGGCGCGCGGATCGACGACGAACGTGTAGGTGTTCGTGCGCTCGATCTGGTCGTAGGTCTTCTCGGAGACGACCGGCTCCAGGATCACGTCGTGCGGATCCTTCATGCCTTGGCTCCTTCGTCGGTCTCCTTCACGAAGTCCTCGTCCGACGCCTCGTAGGCGTCGGCCCCGCCGGCGAGGCCGAGGGTCTCGGTGGTGAAGAGCACCACCGACGAGCGGAGGACGTCGTAGGTCGTCACGTGGCCCGGGTGGGCGATGGCGACGTCGGGGAGGTTGCGGAACGACTTGACGGCGGTCTCGTCCCCGCGACCGGCCACGACCAACACCTTGCCGTCGACACCGATGGCGTCGAGCAGGGCGACGGCCTGCTTGGTCTTGGGGGCCTCCCAGTCGAAGCGGTCGATGACCGCGATGGCCGACTCGGAGGCGCGCGCCGAGAGGGCGCTGCGGAGGGCGAGGCGCTTCATCTTCTTGGGGGTGCGCTGGGCGTAGCTACGGGGCTTGGGTCCGTGGGCGACGCCACCCTTGCGCCACTGGGGCGAGCGAGTGGAGCCCTGGCGAGCCCGGCCGAGGCCCTTCTGGCGCCACGGCTTGCGACCGCCACCGCGCCGCTCGGCGCGGGTCTTCGTGCTGTGGGTGCCCCGGCGAGCGCCGGCGAGCTGGGCGGTCACGACCTGGTGCATGACCGGGATGTTCGGCTCGATGCCGAAGACGTCGGCGTCGAGGGCGACCTCGCCGGTGCGGGTGCCCGACGCGTCGTACAGGGGTGCTGTGAGTTCAGCCACGGCTCTTCACCGCCTCCTTGACGAGCACCACGGACCCCTTGGGCCCGGGCACGGCGCCGCCGAGCAGGATGAGGCCGCGCTCGGCGTCGATCTCGATGACGGACAGGTTCTGGACCGTGACGGTCTCGCCGCCCATGCGGCCGGCCATCTTCATGCCCTTGAACACGCGCGCCGGCGTGGCGCAGGCGCCGATCGAGCCGGGGGCCCGATGGACGCGGTGGGCACCGTGGGAGGCACCCTGGCCGCTGAAGTTGTGGCGCTTGATGACGCCCTGGAAGCCCTTGCCCTTGCTGACGCCGGTCACGTCGGCCTTCTGGCCCTTGGCGAGGACGTCGGCGATGGTGACCTCCTGGCCGGGCTCGAACAGGGTCGCGTCGTCGACGCGGACCTCGACGAGGTGCCGGTGCGGGGCGAGGTCGGCCTTGGCGAAGTGGCCGAGGGTGGGCTGGTTGGCCTTGGTCGGCTTCATCTCGTCGTACCCGAGCTGCACGGCGGAGTAGCCGTCCCGCTCGGGGGTCTTGACCTGCACGATGCGGCAGGGCCCGACCTTGACCACGGTGACGGGGATCGCCTTCGCCGACTCCTGGTCGAAGATCTGGGTCATGCCCAGCTTCTCTCCGAGGATGGCGTTCATAGCTTGATCTCCACGTCCACGCCGGCCGGCAGGTCGAGGCGCATGAGCGAGTCGACCGTCTTGGGGGTCGGCTCGAGGATGTCGATGAGGCGCTTGTGGATGCGCAGCTCGAAGTGCTCCCGCGAGTCCTTGTCCACGTGCGGGCCGCGGATGACGCAGTACCGGTGGATGTCGGTGGGGAGGGGGATCGGCCCCTTGATCTTGGCGTTGCTCCGGGTCGCCGTCTCGGCGATCTTGCGCGCCGACTCGTCCACGACGTGGTGGTCGTAGGCCTTCAGGCGGATCCGGATCTTCATGTCGTCGGCCATCTCGATACCTACTTGATGATCTTGGTGACTCGGCCCGCACCCACGGTGCGGCCACCCTCACGAATCGCGAACCGCTGCCCCTCATCCATCGCGATCGGGGTGAT
>JBFLKR010000069.1:0-7904 GCA_040883295.1 Acidimicrobiia bacterium | reverse complement strand
GGGCCGGGGGGGGGGGGGGCTGGGGGGGGGGGGCGTCCACCCCCCGGCACGCCCGCACGCGGGGTCGGGGGGGGGCGACGCCGACGACCACTGGCCGATCGAACGCCCGGCGCCCCCGATCATGGACCGCTCCCCGGTCGAGGATCCGTTGCAGACCGGGATCACCGCCATCGACGCCCTCGTGCCCATCGGGCGGGGGCAGCGGGAGCTGGTGCTCGGCGACCGCCAGACGGGCAAGACCGCGATCGGCGTGGACACGATCATCAACCAGCGCGGCACCGAGGTCATCTGCATCTACGCCGCCATCGGGCAACGGAGTGCCGCCATCGCCAAGACGATCGACGACCTGCGGGCCCACGACGCCCTCGCCCACACGATCGTCGTCGCGTCGTCGTCCGACGACCCACCCGGCCGGCAATTCATCGCCCCCTACGCCGCCACGAGCATGGCCGAGTACCTCATGGAGGAGGAGGGCCGGGACGTGTTCGTGGTCTACGACGACCTCACCCGCCACGCCCGGGCCCATCGGGAGCTCTCGCTGTTGTTGCGCAGGCCGCCGGGCCGGGAGGCCTACCCGGGCGACGTCTTCTACCTGCACTCCCGACTGCTCGAGCGACCCACCAACCTCCGCGACGGCGGCAGCATCACCGCCCTGCCGATCATCGAGACGAAGGCCCAGAACATCTCGGACTACATCCCCACCAACCTCATCTCGATCACCGATGGCCAGCTCTACCTCTCCCCCCGCCTGCTCCGGCAGGGCATCCTCCCGGCGATCGACGTGGGGCGCTCCGTCTCGCGGGTGGGGGGCCGGGCCCAGCTGCCCGCCTATCGGGCGGTCGCCGGTGACCTCCGGCTGTCCTACAGCCAGTTCGAGGAGCTGGAGCGGTTCAGCAAGTACGGGGCCCGCCTCGAGCCGGAGCGGGAGGCGGCCCTCGCCCGCGGACGTCGAGTGCGCCAGGTGTTGCGCCAGGGCCGGTACGAACCGCTCACCGTCGCCGAGCAGCTCGCCATGCTCGTGGCGGTCACCGGTGGTGCCCTCGACGGGATCGAGGTGGACGCGGTGGCGGAGCGCTCGAAGGAGATCGCCGCCCGCATGGTCGATGCCGAACCGGAGCTCTTCGACCACCTCGAGGCGGGCGAGGACCTCACCGACGACGACATCGACCACCTCCTCGGCGTGGCCCATGACCTGGTCGGGGGTGGCGAACGATGAGCTCGACACAGCGACTCGAGCGTCGGCTGACGGTGGGGCGGGAGCTCCACTCGCTGGTCTCGACGATGAAGGGCCTGGCTGCGGTGGGCATCAACGACTTCGAGCGGGCATCCGAATCCATCGCCGCCTATGCCGAGACGGTCGAGCTGGGACTCCAGGTCTGTTTCCGCGACGGCGACATCCCGATCACGGACCCCCGGGCCGGCCGAGCGGCGGCGATCATCGTCGGGACCGACCAGGGACTGTGCGGTCCCATCAACCGTGAAGTCGCCGACGAGGCCGTCGACTGGCTCGAACGGCATGCCCCCGCCCCGAAACACCGACTCGTGGCGGTGATCGGGCGTCGGGCCGAGGCCGCCCTGGAGCGGCGCGGCGTCACCGGCTCACACCTCCCGCTCCCCGCCACCGTCGATGGCATCCCCGAGGTCGTGCAGGAACTGGTGGTGCGCATCGACCGGTGGCAGGCCGATGAGAACGTCTCGCGAGTGGCCGTGGTCTTCCAGCACCCCCTCTCACGCACGAGGCGGGTGCCACGGGTGTTCCAGGTCGCCCCTCCCGACGCCGCCCGGCTCCGCCGGATCGCCGAGGAGCCGTGGCCGACCCACCGGCTCCCGGACTCGCCCCATTCGTTCGGGGTGTTGCTGTCGGGGCTCCTGCGGGCGGACCTGTTCGTAGCGCTCTACCGGGCCCTCGCCGACGCACGTGCCGCCGAGCACGGTGCGCGGCTCACGGCGATGCAGGCCGCCGAGCGATCGATCGAAGAACAGCTGGACCGGCTCACGACCGAATACCACCAACTGCGGCAGGCCGAGATCACCGCCCAGATCCTCGACGTCGTCTCCGGCTACGAGGCCGTGTCCCGCCGCCCCTGATCGGGCCGCCCCTGATCGGGCGTGAGGCGAAGCGACGCCTCCTCCCGACCGAGTTCCTGTGAGCGCTCCAGCCACCGTACGAGATCGCGGGAGGAGATGAGCCCGACGACGGTGGCGTCGTCGACCACCACGACCCGGCGGATGTCGCCGCCCATGAGCTTGCCGACCACGTCGCCCAGTTCGTCATCGACCGCGACGACGCAGTGATCGGCGAGAGGCTCCATCACATCGACGACCCGGACCTCGGATCGTTCGTCGCCGGGTACCTCCCGAACGGCGCGAAGGGTCAGGATCCCCGTGGTGTCGTCACCGTCGCCCACCGGGAAGGCAGTGAAGTCGAACGCCATGAAGTAGTCGTCGATGGCCTGGTCGATGGTGATCCCGGCGGGGATGGTCACGAGGTCGCGGGTCATGACCCGGGCGGCACGCACGTCCTCGAGCGCCGTCTTGATGGCGAGATTGGCGAAGGAGGCCCTGGCCGCCTGCGCGAGGAACCAGCCGATGGCCAGCAGCCACAACCCGCCGATCAGCGCACCGAGGAAGAGGAGTTGGGCGAAGCCGAGGGCCATGATCGCGAAGCCGACGAATCGCCCCGCCCGGGCGGCGACCCGAGTGGCACGGACGAGGTCGCCGGTCGACCGCCACACGAGTGATCGCAGGATGCGGCCGCCATCGAGGGGGAAGCCGGGCACGAGGTTGAAGATCGCCAGGGCGAGGTTGAGGACGGCCAGGTAGCCGACGGCGAACCCGATCGGGCCCTCGGACAGCGGCAGGCTCACCAGCCACAGCAGGCCCGCCAGCACGAGGCTCGTGAACGGCCCGACGGCGCTGATCCAGAGCTCGTCGGAGGGGTTCTCCGTCTCGAGGTCGGCGTGGGTCGCCCCGCCGAAGAGGAACAACGTGATGCCCCGGACCTCGATGCCGCGGGCGAGGGCCACCCAGGAGTGGGCGAGCTCGTGGGCGAGGACGCTGCCGAAGAACACGAGCGCCATGGCCACGGCCAGTCCGACCACGGCACCGAGGCCGAGCTCGTCGAACCGGGCGCCCAGGACGAGGAAGAACGTGTAGGTGATGAGGAGCGCGATCACGCTCCACGAGGGATCGATGCGGACCTCGACCCCTCCGAGGCGACCGATCCGCCAGGCGTTGGCTCGCAGCATGCGTGGCTCCGTGGACGGGATCCCCACCTACCCCTCACCGAGGCGCCGAAACGCCGGGTTGAGGCAGCCTCCGGCAGGCAGGGCGCCGGTACGCTCGGACCATGCCCTCCGGGGAGGCGAGGTCGATCGATGCGGTGACGTTGGCCGTGGCGGACATGGCCCGTTCGACCGCGTTCTACGGCTCCCTCGGCTTCGAGCCCTCGCACGGCGGGCCGGACGCCACCTTCACGAGCTTCGCCCTCGGTGGCCAGCACCTCAACCTCATCCTCGCCGAGACCGCCGGGTCGGGAAGGTGGGCCGGGTGGGGACGGGTCATCATCCACGTCGACGACGTCGACGCCATGCACGCCAGGGCGGTCGCCGCCGGCCACGCCCCCGAGGCGCCGCCCCGGGACGCCGAGTGGGGCGAGCGCTACTTCCACCTCGACGACCCCGACGGACACCAACTCAGCTTCGCCCGCCCGCTCTGAGGGCCGGTTGTGGCTGCCCCTACCGGGTGTTGGCGGCCGGCTGGCATGATGCTCCCGGCCGACGGGTGCACCCTCGTCGGCGATCGCAGCGAACCACCGGGAGGCGACCATGACCCGACCAGCGACCCACGGGGGCGGCGAGGCCGCCCCGCCGATCGCCGGTGAACCGCGCTCGTTCCCATCGGATGCCGAGCTCGCCCGCACCCTCGTCGACGTGCGCCGGACCGCAACGCTCTCGACCCTCACCGAGGCCGGGTATCCCTATGGGAGCATCGTTTCCTACGTCGCCGACCTCGAAGGCGCCCCGGTCGTGCTCATCTCCGAGCTCGCCGAGCACACCGTCAACCTGAAGGGCGACTCCCGGGCCAGCCTGCTCGTCGCCGACCCGGCCGACGAGGGCGACCCGCTCGGCCAGGCGAGGCTCACCCTCGTGGGCAGGATGCAACTCCTCGACGACCCGGGGGCGCTGCGCGACCGCTACCTCGACGCCCATCCGTACGCGGCGTACTACGCCGACTTCGACGACTTCGGGTTCTGGCGTCTGGCCGTCGAGCAGGTCCGCTACGTCGGGGGCTTCGGCCACATGAGCTGGGCGACCGGCGACGACTACGGGACCGCCGAGGTCGATCCCGTGGCGGGGAACGCCCGGGGCGCCATCGACCACATGAACGAGGACCATGCCAACTCCAACGCCGAGATCGTGCGCGGCCTCACCGAGCTCGTCGATGCCACCGAAGCCGTCCTCGTGGGCCTCGACCGATACGGACTGACACTGCGGGCAACGACGCCGGCCGGACCCCGGATGGCCCGGGTGCCGTTCCCGACGCCCCTCGACGACCCGGGCCAGATCCGATCCTCGGTCGTGGCACTCGTGTCGGCGGCGCGGGACGGTCGGGCGGCAGGCGGCTAGCCGACGCCGTGCTCCGGCGTCGGCGCCGCGGACTCCCCGATCCGGCGCACCACCAGGGCGAGCACGGCCAGGGACGCCAGACCGATCCCGAGGAAGACACCGGTGGCAGTGCCCTCCCGGACCGAGCCCGACGCCGCCGCCGTCGACAGCGCGATGCCGCCGAGCACCACCGGGGCCGAGACCACGACCATCGCCCCCAACTCCACGCCCACCGGAGACTCCATCTCCGGATCGGTCAGGGCGAGGAGCGCCAGCCCCGAAGCTGCCGTCCCGGTGACGGTCCCGAACAGCGCCAGCGACCGCTCGGTCCGCCAGGCGTCGATCCAGCGTCGGGCCACGACGATGACCGCGACGGTGGCCACGACGGCACCGACGAGCACCGCGACGAGCGGGCCGGCCACACCGCTCACGGCACCCCACGTGAGGGAGCCGAGGATGGCGACGGTGAGCCCATCCACGGCCACGACCGTCACCTGCCGGGTCTCGTCGCCGTCGATCGAGATGCCCGCCCTCCCGAGCAGCCACCGGACGGCCATCCCCACCAGGAGGGCGACGAAGAACAGGACGCCCAACACGAGGTCGACGACCCCGGGGGCGATCGCCCCGAGCCCGAGCGACACCACGAGGTAGAGGGCCGCGTAGCCCGCGGCGATCCCGGCCGCCATCGCCACGGTCCGCCATCGGACCCGGTACCCCGAGGGGCGGCTCGGCCCGGCAGCGAGCGGACGGCGACGGGCCACGACCAGGCCGCCCAGATAGGCGATCACGAAGCCGACCGACGCCATCGTGGCGCCGATCGAGGCCGCGTCGGCAAAGCCGTAGTCGGCCTCCCAGAGCCGGCCGATCGACAGCGCCTGGCCCGGCCCCTCGTTGAGCCCCATCGGGGCCAGGAACCCGAACCCGGGGCTGAGGGTCCCGATCCACAGGGCGATGAGGCCACCCGCCGCCGCCTGCAGGGAGAAGGTCGCCCACTGGCCGATCCCCATCCACAGGGCCCCCTTCGCCAGTCGTCCGGTCCCGGTCGGGGTGAGACCGATCGCCAGGAAGGAGATCCCGAACAGGTGGTAGGCCACGTCCTGCCACGCCGTCGGGGATCCGGGCAGCACGTCGGCCGCCCGCAGCGCGAGGGCCACGAACCCCCCGAGGATCGCGGCCGGGACGATCGCGGTGAGCGGGCCGCGCACGGGGATGGCCCGCCGAAGCGCCCACCCGACGCCGAGCAACACGACCGTTCCGGCGAGGGCGACGATCATCGGTACAGGTGTTGGATGAAGGCCGAGATCACGGCGGCGCGGGCATCGGGATCGAGGGCGTCGATGGCGGCGTCCACCATCGCCCGGTCCCGATCGAGGTCGATAGCGTCCAACAACCCCCCGATCCCGGCGGGGTCGATCGACCCCAGGTCGAGGCCGGCGAGCGGGCTCGCCGACTCGGGGGGTTGGGTCGGGGCCGTCTCGAGCAGGTCGCGCGACAACTCGTCGATGAGGCCGAGGTGGGCGGCGGTCATGGTGAGGTGCAGGTGGGCCGGTGACGGACCGAGCGAGGGGGTGACCCCGAGCCGCCAGCCCCGTTCCCCCATGGCCTGGGCATGGGAGAACACGTCGACGGACGTCACGGCGAACAACGGGGCGTCCGGTTCGGCCACCAGGTGGACGGCATCGGACGACTCGATGGCATCGATGAGGCGGCGGGTGGCCTCCCACGAGTCGAGCGTGAGTCGTCGGTAGCCCTCCGTGCCCAGGTGTTGCACGGACGCCCACGCCGCAGCCAGCGAGGTGGCCGACTTCGTCGACTGCACGGTGGCATTGGCGACCGGGTAGCCGGTCCACGCCGCGGTGGCGAAGTACTGGTGGGAGCGACGCTCGGCATCCCGGTGGAGGATCAACGAGGCTCCCTTCGGCGTGTAGCCGTACTTGTGGAGGTCCATCGAGATGGAGTCCACCGTCGGGACCGAGAAGTCGAAGGCCGGGGCGCCCTCGAGGAACGGCAGCACCAACCCGCCGACGCAGGCGTCCACGTGGAACCAGCGGCCCGCCCGGGCGGCGACCTCGCCGATGGCGGCGACCGGGTCGACCACGCCGTGGGCGTAGGACGGGGCCGAGGCGACGACCATGGCGGTCCGATCGTCGACCGCATCCTCGATGGCCTCGGGGATGGCCCGGAACCCGTCGTCGACGTCGGTGATGCGCAGGTCGAGGTCGAGGTACGCGGCCGCCTTGTGGAAGGCGGCGTGGGCGGTGATCGGGAGGACCAGGTTGAGACGGCCCTCGACACCGACCGCCCGCAGCGAGTCGCGGGCCGCCTTGGCGGCGAGCAGGATCGACTCGGTGCCACCGGAGGTCGCCGAGCCACGCACCTCGTCGTTGCCGTGGAGGATCGAGCGGGCAAAGGCCACGAGGTCGTTCTCGAAGCGGAGGAAGCTCGGGAAGACGGTGGGGTCGAGGCCATTCGAGCGGGCGAAGAGCCGCATCGCCTCGGCGGTCAGGTCGTCGAGGTCGGGCCCGTCGAACACGTAGGAGAACGCCCGTCCGTAGCCGATGTCGTCGCCCTCGGCGATCTCGCGCAGTTCGGCCAGGACGTCGTCGACGGGTCGTGCGTGGGCCATCGCCGAAGGGTACCGACGGGACCGACGGGCGGTCCTGGCGATGCAGTTCGCCGACGACGACACATCGGCGGATCGGACTCGGGCGGCACGGCCGACGCAAGGGACGTAGCGTTCGACCATGCATTGCCTGCGCCGTTCGATCCACCGAGTCCTGCTCGGGTTGTTCGTCGTCGCCGTACTCGCCGCCGCCTGCTCGGGCGATACGTCGCCGCTCACCGGGTCCTGGGAGCGCACCGGTGGCGATTTCTCCCAACTCCAGGGCATGGTGGTCGAGGTGGACGCCGAGGCCACCTCGGCGGTCATCACGTCGGTCCCCGCCAACCCCTTCGGTTTCGCGGTCGGCGATGTCAAGTGGGCAACGATCATCGAATCGGACGACGGCGCCTACGCGTTCGACGACCTCGTACGCGAGGAGAACACCGGAGCCCAGTCGACGGTCGAGGGCATCATCACCCTGGCCGCCGACGGCGACTCGCTGGAGATCGAGTTCCCGGAGACGGGGACGACCCAGACGTGGACGAGGGTTCCCTGAACCCGTCCTGCACATGAGAGAACCCCCGGACGTGAGTTTCCGGGGGTTCTCTTCGTAGCGGGGGCGGGATTTGAACCCGCGACCTTCGGGTTATGAGCCCGACGAGCTACCAGACTGCTCCACCCCGCGTCGGTGGAAG
>JBFLKR010000068.1:0-7687 GCA_040883295.1 Acidimicrobiia bacterium | reverse complement strand
GGGGGGGGGGGGGGGGGGGGGGGGGGGGCCGGGGCGCCCGCGGGGCCCCCCCGCGCCCGGGGCCCCGGCGGCCGGGCGCCCCCCCCGGCAGTGGGCGGGTCGGCTCAGAGGCCGGACTCGAAGTCCTCCTCGAAGCTCACGACCTTGCGATCGGGCTGGGAGCCGCCGTCGCGGCCACCGCGATCGCCTCCACGGTCTCGGTCACCACCGCGGTCACGATCGCCACCGCCACCACCGCCACGATTGCGACCACCACGATCGCCACCGCGACCACCACCACCGCCACCACCACGGTTGCGACCACCACGATCGCCGCCACGGTCGCCACCACCGCCGCCACGGTTGCGGTCGCCGTCACGGCGCTCACGCTTCTCGGGCTTCGGGGCGTTGGGATCGGGGACCTCCGAGGGGCCCTCAGGGCCCATGATGGGCTCGGCGGGCAGCAGACTCAGCTTGCCGTTGCGGTCGATCTCGGAGACGAGCACCTTCACGGTGTCACCGAGGTTGAGGTAGTCCTCCACCTTCTCGACCCGGCGGGCGGCGTCGATCTTCGAGATGTGCAGCAGGCCGTCACGCCCGGGCAGGACGTTGATGAATGCCCCGAACGGCATGATCGACACGACCTCGCCGTCGTAGGTCTCGCCGACCTCCGCCTCGGGCGGGTTGGCGATCATCTGGATCCGCTCGATGGCGGCCCGCTGGGCGTCGGTGTCGGTGGAGGCGACCCGGACGATGCCGAAGGCGCCCTCCTCCTCGATCTCGATCGTGGCGCCGGTCTCGGCCTCGAGCTCTCGGATCGTCTTGCCCTTCGGGCCGATGACCTCGCCGATCTTGTCCTTCGGGATCCGAAGGGTCTCGATCCGGGGGGCGTTGGCGTTGAGCTCCTCGCGGGGGCCCGCGATGGCCTCGCGCATGGCCTCGAGGATCGTGAGCCGGGCGTCCTTGGCCTGGGCGAGCGCCCCGACCAGGACGTCGGAGGGCAGACCCTCGATCTTGGTGTCCAGCTGGAGGGCCGTGATGACGTCGGCGGTGCCGGCGACCTTGAAGTCCATGTCACCGAGTGCGTCCTCGGCGCCGAGGATGTCGGTGAGGGTCACGAACTCGCCGTCGAGCGAGATGAGGCCCATGGCGATACCGGCCACCGGCTCGGAGATGGGCACGCCGGCATCCATCAGCGACAACGACGAGGCGCACACCGACGCCATGGAGGTGGACCCGTTCGACGACAGCACCTCGGACACGAGGCGCAGCGCGTAGGGGAACTCCTCGGACGTCGGCACGACGGGCAGCAGCGCCTTCTCGGCGAGGGCGCCGTGGCCGATCTCACGCCGCTTCGGGCCGCGCATGAAGCCCGTCTCGCCGGTCGAGAACGGCGGGAAGTTGTAGTGGTGCATGTACCGCTTCGACGTCTCGATGTCGAGGGTGTCGAGCATCTGCTCCATCTTCAGCATGCCGAGCGTGGTGATGTTGAGCACCTGCGTCTCGCCGCGCTGGAAGAGGCCGGACCCGTGGGCACGGGCCACGACGCCGACCTCGGCCGACAGGGACCGGATGTCGGTGGGGGCGCGACCGTCGAGACGGACGCCCTCGTCGACCACCCGGCGGCGCATCATGTCCTTGAGCACCGAGCGGAAGGCCTTCTTGGTCGCCTTGAGCTCGTCGGCGTCGACGTCGTCACCGGTGAGCCCGAGCTCGGCCAGCGTGGCGTCGAGGGCCTCGCCCTCGGCGGCCTGGCGCTCGTGCTTGCCGGCGATGCGGACGACGGGGTCGATCTTCGGGGCGGCCACGGACCGCACCCGCTCGTAGAGCTCGTCGGAGTAGTCGGCCACCGTGGGGTACTCGACCTCGGGGATCTCGACCCGGGAGGCGAGGTCCGCCTGGAGGTCGATGAGCTGGGCGATGTAGGGCTTGGCCTCCTCGAGGCCACGGGCCACCGTCTCCTCGTCGGAGGGCTGGTGGCCCTCGTCGATGAGCCGGAGCCCGTCGGTGGTGGACCCGGCCTCGACCATCACGATGTCGATCTCGCCGGCGGCGTTGCGGGTGCCGGCGACGGTGAGTTCGAACACCGACTCCTCGATCTGGCCGTAGGTGGGGAAGGGGATCCACTCGCCGTTGCGGAGGGCGAGACGCACGGCCCCGATCGGCCCCACGAAGGGGATCGGGGACACGCCCAGCGCCGCCGAGGCGCCGTTGAGGGCCAGCATCTCGTAGGTGTAGTCCTCGTCGATCGAGAGGATCGTGGCGACGATCTGGGTCTCGCTCCGAAAGCCCTCGGCGAAGGAGGGGCGGAGCGGGCGGTCGATGAGGCGGCAGGCCAGGATGGCCTTCTCGGTGGCCCGACCTTCGCGGCGGAAGAACGAGCCGGGGATGCGCCCGGCGGCGTACATCCGCTCCTCGACGTCCACGGTGAGCGGGAAGAAGTCGATGCCCTCCCGCAGGGACTTGGCGGCGGTGGCGGTCACGAGGACCTCGGTGCCACCGACGCGGACGACGACGGCGCCGTCGGCCTGTCCGGCCAGTTTGCCGGTGGAGAGGCTGATCTCGGCGTCGCCGATCGTGCCCCGTACGACGTGTTCGGTCACGTTGGGTTGCTCCTTGGTGGAGAGGAGCGGTGACCAATTGGCAGTGATCGCCCCATCGACGGATCGATGGGGTCACCACTGTCAACCGGCCGTTCGCCGCTCCGTGGTTTCGATTGCGAGGTGGTCCCGGCGAAAGCCGGAGCTCAAGAGAGAAGGGAGCGGTCTCCCGCTCCCTTCGGTGTCAGCGACGCAGTCCGAGGGACGCGATGAGCGTGCGATAACGCTCCACGTCCTCGCGGCGCAGGTAGTTCAGCAACCGGCGGCGCTTGCCCACGAGCATGAGCAGGCCACGACGTGAGTGGTGGTCGTGCTTGTGCTCGCGGAGATGATCGGTGAGGTGGTTGATGCGCTCGGTCAGCAGCGCGACCTGGACTTCCGGTGACCCGGTGTCGGCGTCGTGCTTGCCGTACTCGCGAATGACTTCTTCGGTGGTCTTCATGGTGAGGTTCTCCCCTGATGGGAGGGGAGCGAGACGCAGTGTACCCGGTCGTCCGGGCTATCGCGCTCCTCTGACGAGCGGAGGGGCCCCGCCCCCGGCGTGGCCCCTCCGGCTTCCCCTGAAGCGTCGAACCGTGCCTCCCTGGCGGTAGGCCGGCCGGAGCCAGCTTCCAACTGGAGGTGTCGACAGCGTGTCGGACGCTAGCAGTGGCCGCCAGATCGCGCCAGACCCGCTCACGCGGGCAGCCGGACCACCGCCTCGA
Source organism: Acidimicrobiia bacterium (assembly GCA_040883295.1). GTDB lineage: Bacteria > Actinomycetota > Acidimicrobiia > Spongiisociales > JAENVV01 > JAHEFX01. The sequence continues at coordinate 4,404 of JBFLKR010000068.1, read as the reverse complement.
CCTCGAGTTCCACCCGCCAATCGGGGTCCAGGAGGCCCGCGACCACGACCATGGTGGCCACCGGCTCGTCGCCGCCGAAGGCGGCGGCGTGGGCGCGGCCGACGGCGTCGGCGTCCGCCGGGTCCACGAGGTACATCCGCGTCCGGATGACCTGCCAGTCGTCGGCCAGTTCGGCGAGGGCCGCCACGGCGATCTCGGCGCACCGTGTCATCTGGGCGGCAGCCCCGGTCACCAGCGGCTCGCCGGGTGGGGGCACCGGGGCGGTCCCGGCCACCTCGAGGCGGTCCCCCACCCGCACCGCCCGGCAGAACCCGTAGGCGGGCTCATAGGGCGAACCCGAGCGAGCCCGCGTGGTCATGCAAGCCGCTCCCGGGCCGCGGCGACATCGGCATGGATCTGGGCCACGAGGGCCTCGACGCCGTCGAAGCGACGTTCGTCGCGTAGGCGGTCGACGAACGCCACGTCGACCGTGCGCCCGTAGAGGTCGAGGTCGGCGTCGAGGACGTGGGCTTCGACGGTGGTGTGGGCACCATCGAACGTGGGCCGGACCCCGACGTTGACCACCGCCGGGAAGGGCTCGTCGGCCAGGTGGAGCCGGGCGGCGTAGACGCCGTTGGCGGGGAGCTGGATGCGGGGGTGCACGCCGAGGTTGGCGGTGGGCACCCCGATCGTGCGACCCCGACCGTCGCCGCGGACCACCGGGCCGCGCACCGCGTGGGGGCGTCCCAACAACTCGGCGGCGGCCATGACGTCGCCGTCGACCAGGCGGCGGCGAATGACGGACGAGGAGATCGGACCAGCACCCTCGCCGAGGAGATCGACGGCGTGGACCTCGAACGCCCCTTCGGCAGCGAGCGTGGCGAGGTCGCCTCGGCGGTCGTAGCCGAATCGGAAGTCGCGACCGACGGCGACCACCCGGGCCCGCAGCGCCCGCACCAACAGCACGTCGATGAACGCCTGCGCCGACCACTCGCGGATCCGGTCGAAGGGCAGGACGCCGACGACGTCGACGCCCTCGGCCCGCAGCCACTCGACGCGCTGGTCGACCGTGCCCAGCAGCTTCGGCGCATGCTCGGGGGCGACGATCTCGAGCGGATGGGGGTCGAACGTCAGGGCGACGACGGGGTCGTCGGCCGCCGAGGCGGCGCGGACGTCGGCGAGCACCGACTGGTGGCCCCGGTGGACACCGTCGAAGACACCGATCGCGACGTGGGCGCGGGCACCTTCGGGGAGTTGCCAGCGATGCGGGTCGCCGGTCAGGACGGTCATGGGAGGGGGCCGGCGGTCATCGTGGCAGCACGGTGTCGGGAACGAGGCGGGTGCCCTCGGCACGGTACACGGCCAACAGGGCGCCGGACTCGTCCATGACGGCGATCGGTCCCTTCGCAGTGCTGCCCTCGAGGGTCCGCCCGTTGGCGACCCCGGCGGCCGTCACGTCGTCCACGACCACCGTCGGGAGGTCGGCGAGCGCCGCGGCGGGCGCCAGGAGGTGGTCGGCCACGGTGTCGGGCGCGAGCTCGTCGAGACGGACGGCTCGGTCCACGTGGAGGGACCCGATCGCCGTCCGGCGCAGGGCGGTCAGGTGCGCCCGCCCGCCGACTGCCCGGGCGAGATCATCGGCGAGCACCCGCACGTACGTGCCCGGCCCGCACACGACCCGGAGGCGGGCGGTGGGGAACTCGCCCGGCGCGAACGACACGAGATCGAGCTCGTGGACATCGACCGGGCGCGGCTCCCGTTCCACCTCCTCACCCCGGCGGGCGAGCTCGTGGAGGCGCACCCCACCGCGCTTGAGGGCCGACACCATCGGGGGGACCTGGTCGATGCGACCGACGAAGTCGTCGAGCACCGCCTCGACGTCCTCGGCGGTGAGATCGGGCATGGGCACGCGGTCCACCTCGGTTCCGTCCGCGTCGAGCGAGTCGGTGGCGATCCCGAAGGCCACGTCGGCGACGTAGGCCTTGCGACCCGCCTGGACGTAGCGGATGAGCCGGGTGACGGGCCCGACCGCGACCACCAACAGCCCCGTCGCCATCGGGTCGAGCGTCCCGGCATGCCCCACCTTGCGCACCCCCGTGACCCGGCGCACCGCGTCGACGACGTCGTGGGAGGTCGGGCCGGTCGGCTTGTCGATGGCGAGGAACCCCCGCATCGTCAGCCCGCGTCGGCAGGCGGGTCGGTCTCGTCGTCGGGCTCCGACCGGTCCTCGACGACCTCCCGGATCAGCTGGGTGATCCGGGCGCTGCGTTCGGTCGACTCGTCCTTGCGGAACTCGAGCGTGGGCGTGTACTTGAGCCGGACCTGTCGCCCGACGAGGGCCGAGATCCGGGGAGCGGCGGCGTCCAGCGCCGCCTGGGTGCCCTCGACCTCCTCGGGGGTGCCGATCACGCCATACCAGACGATGGCGCTCCGCAGGTTCGGCGCCGTCTCGACGCCGGTGACGGTGACGAAGCCGAGGCGCGGGTCCTTGAGCTCCTCCACCTCCTCGGCGATGGCCTCGGCCAACATCGAGTTGACCCGTCGCATCCGATCGGGCATCACCGCTCCTAGGTCCGGGCGACCTCTTGGACCTCGTACAACTCGATGACGTCGCCGACCTTGACGTCGTTGTAGTTCTCGAGGCCGATGCCGCACTCGAACCCCGAGGCCACCTCGCGGACGTCGTCCTTGAAGCGGCGGAGTGACCCCACCCGGCCGTCGTGGATGACGACGCCGTCGCGCAGGAGGCGGGCCCGAGCGCCACGCCGGACGATGCCCTCGGTGACGTACGAACCGGCGATGTTGCCGGCACGAGGCGTCCTGAAGACCTCGCGGACCTCGGCGGAGCCGATGACGACCTCGAGTTCCTCGGGGGCGAGGCGACCGACGAGCATCGCCTCGATGTCGTCGAGCAACTCGTAGATCACGGCATAGGTGCGGATCTCGACCCCGGCCTCCTCGGCGGCCCGACGGGCTCCCGGGTCGGGCCGCACGTTGAAGCCGATGACGATGGCCTCGGTCACGTCGGCGAGGGAGATGTCGTTCTCCGAGATGCCGCCGACACCGCCGTGGGCGATCGTGATCGTCCCGCCCTCGCGGGAGATCTTCGCGATCGACTCGCGGATCGCCTCGAGCGAGCCGTGGGCGTCGGCCTTGATGATCAGGTTGAGTTCCGCCTCGTCGGCGGTGCGGAGTTGCTCGAGCAACTGGGCGAGCCGTTCCCGGGCGGTGGGGATGACCTGGCCCTCGGCCTTGAGGCGCTCGGCCTCGGCCTCGGCGGCCTTGCGGGCGGTGCGCTCGTTCTTGACGACCTCGAAGGGATCGCCGGCGGTGGGCACCTCGCCCCAGCCCTGGACGAGCACGGGGGTGGCGGGTCCGGCGCTCTTGACGAGCTCACCGGTGTGGTCGCGCATGGCCCGGACCCGGCCCGAGATGGCTCCCGACAGCAGGGCATCTCCCTGCTTCAGGGTGCCTTCTTGGACGATGACCGTGGCCACCGGCCCGAGCCCGACGTCGAGGCGTGACTCGACGATGACGCCCTTGGCCGGGCCCTTCGGCTCGCCACGCAGCTCCTCCAGCTCGGCGACGAGGTTCACCATCTCGAGCAGCTGGTCGACGTTCTCGCCCGTGAGGGCCGAGATCTCCACGGACGGGACCTCACCACCCAGCTCCTCGGTCACGACCTCCTGCTCGGTGAGCTGGGCGCGCACCGCGTAGGGGTCTGCGCCGGGGAGGTCCATCTTGTTGATGGCGACGATCATCGGCACCCCGGCGGCTCGGGCGTGGCTGATGGCCTCGGCCGTCTGGGGCATGATCCCGTCGTCGGCGGCGACGACCAGCACGACGATGTCGGTGACGTCGGCACCGCGGGCCCGCAGCGAGGTGAAGGCCTCGTGGCCGGGGGTGTCGAGGAAGGTCAGGACGTCGTCGTTCACCGGCACCTGGTAGGCGCCGATGTGCTGGGTGATCCCGCCGTGTTCGTCCTCGACGACCTTGGTGGAGCGGATCCTGTCCAACAGCGTCGTCTTGCCGTGGTCGACGTGGCCCATGACGGTCACGACCGGCGGCCGCGGCTGGGAGCCCGCCGAGCGATCGCGGCGCTCCTTCGGCTCGGGGGTCGCTGGGGCGGGCTCAGGAGCCGCCTCGACCTCGATGAGGGTGTCGAAGCGCTCACCGACGGCCTCGATGGCGTCGGTGGGGATCGGGTCGTTGACGCCGACCGGTCGGCCCATCCCGATGAGGGCGGCGGCGATCTCGCCGGCGCCCACGCCGAGTTGCCCGGCGAGGCCGGTCGGCGTGACACCGGCCGTCACGGTGAGCATCTTGAGCTCGGGCTCCGGTTCCGGCTGGGGCTCCGGCTCCGGCTCGGAGGTGGGCTCCGGCTCGGGTTCGGGGCTGGGCTCGGGGGTGGATTCGCCACCGCCG
>JBFLKR010000067.1:0-17028 GCA_040883295.1 Acidimicrobiia bacterium | reverse complement strand
CCGCTGGGTCGTGGAGGCCTTCGAGCGGGCCGGGGTGGTCTTCGTGGACGACATCTCCGAGGTGCCCGAGGGCGCTCCCGTCATGCTGTCGGCCCACGGGTCGGCGCCCGACGTCGTGACCGGCGCCGGCGACCGGGCCTCGGTGGTCGTCGACGCCGTCTGCCCGCTCGTGACGAAGGTGCACCACGAGGTCAAGCGGATGGCCGACCAGGGCTTCGACATCATCTACATCGGCCACGAGGGCCATGACGAGGCCGTCGGCACGATCGCCGAGGCACCGGACGCCATCACCCTGGTGGAGCCCGAGTGGGGCCTCGACCGATTCGATCCCGATGACGAGACCAAGGTGGCGCTGGTCGCGCAGACGACCCTCGGCGTCTACGAGTGGGAGGGCGTGTTCGACGCGGCGTCCGAACGGTTCCCGGACCTCTGGACGGCCCGACGGAGCGACCTCTGCTACGCCACCACCAACCGCCAGGAGGCGGTGACGGCCCTCGCCGACGCGGCCGATCTGGTGCTTGTCGTCGGCTCCGAGTCGTCGTCCAACACGAGGGCCCTGGTGCGGGTGTCCCGGGAGCTCGGCACCCCGGCCCATCGGATCGACGCCGCCGAACGGATCGACCCCGGCTGGCTCGAGGGCGTCTCCGTGGTGGGGATCACGGCCGGTGCCTCGGCCCCCGACCACCTCGTCGAGGAGGTCATCGACGCCCTGGCGCCCACCGAGGGCGTCACCCTCGTCAGCGTGACCGAGGAGGACGAGTACTTCCCGCTGCCGCCGGAGCTCCGGCGAATGCTCGTCGTGCTCTCCGACCTCGTGCGGGCCGGGATCGGGGCCGGCCCCGGCAGATCGGTCCTCGAGGACGACCGGGGGTTCACCGCCAGCGAGGCGCTGGAGGCCCTGACGAGCTAGCCGACCCGTTCCCGGTGGTGGGCGACGATGGCCGTCACCACCTCGTCGATGGCCAGGTCGCTCGTGTCGAGGTGCCAGGCATCGTCCGCCGGGCGCAGGGGCGACGTGGCCCGGCCGCTGTCGAACTCGTCGCGGGCGCGGATCCGAGCCTCCTCCTCGGCGGGGTCGGTGCCGAGTTCGGCCGCCCGCCGCGCGGCCCGCACCTCCGGTCGGGCATCGAGGTAGACCTTGGTGATGGCGCCGGGGAAGACCACGGTGCCGATGTCCCGGCCCTCCACCACCACCCCCACGCCCGACGACGCCACCCAGGCCCGCTGGGCGTCGACCATTCGCTCGCGCACCTCGGGTACCGCCGACACCGCCGAGACCTGCTCGGTCACCGCCGGTGCCCGGATCTCGCCGGACACGTCCTGACCATCGATCGCCATGACGCCGTCGTCGTAGCTGAACGTGTGACCCGCCAACGCCTCGGCGAGCTCGCGGCCGGGCGCGATCCCTGCCCTGATCCCGACGAGGGTGGCCGCCCGGTAGAAGGCCCCCGTGTCGAGACGGAGTCGGCCCAGCCGCTCGGCGACGGCGGTGGACACGGTGGTCTTGCCCGTCCCCGCGGGACCGTCGATGGCGATCACGTCGGCGACCGGGACGGCGAGATCGTCGAGCACCCCGAAGAACGACGGCCAGGTCTTGGCGACGCATCCCGGGTCCTCGATCTCGATCCCCGGCACCACGAGGCCGAGCAGGGCGAAGGACATGGCGATGCGATGGTCGTCGTAGGTGTGCACGACCGTCCCGTGCAGCGGACCGGGGTCGATGCGCAGGTCATCGGGTCCCGCGGTCGCGTCGGCCCCGACCCGCCGCAGCTCCGTCTCGAGTGCGGCGAGGCGATCGGTCTCCTTCACCCGGAGCGTGCCGAGGCCGGTGAAGCGGCTCGGCCCGGTAGCCATGGCGGCCGCGACGGCCAGCGCGAGCGCGCCGTCGGGACAGGCCGAGAGGTCGGCGTCGACGCCGAGCAGGGGGCGCCGACCCCGTACCCGGATGCCCGAGGCCTCGTCGACGACCTCGGCGCCCATCGACTCGAGCACCGCGAGCACCCCGAGGTCGGCCTGGAGACCGTCTCGGTGCAGGCCCTCCACCGCCACGTCACCGGCGGTGATGGCGGCACCGACCCAGGGATAGACCGCCGCCGAGGCGTCGGGCTCGACGGCGAGGTCCTGGGCGGCCGGCGCCCCGGCGCGCACGGTCCACCCGTCGTCATGGGTCACGACGCCGACGCCCCACGCCTCGAGGACGGCGACGGTCCCCTCGAGGTACGGGCGGGACACGGCGCCGGCGGCGAGCCGGACCCGCACGTCGCCGGAGGCGAAGGGCGCCGCGAGCAGGATCGCCGAGGCGAACTGGGACGACAGCGAGGCGTCGACGACCACCTCGCCGCCTGCCAGCGGTCCACGGACCGCCAGCGGCGGGTACCCGGGTTCGCCGAGTTCGTCCACCTCGGCCCCGAGCGACCGCAGCGCCGCCACCAGCGGGCCGATCGGGCGCTCCCGCATCCGAGCCGTGCCGTCGAGGGTCACCGGCCGATCACCGGTGGCGGCCAGCGCCGTGACGAAGCGCATCGTCGTGCCCGAGGCACCGGCGTCGAGGGTGGCGTCGCCCGGGGGCGGTCCGCCGAGTCCGGTGACCGTGGCGGTGTCCCCGTCACGACGCACGGTGGCGCCGAGCGCCGCCACGGCGGCGACCATGCGAGCGACGTCGTCGCCCGGGCCGAGTCCCGTGAGGACCGAGGTGCCCTCGGCGCCGGCCGCCAGAACGAGGTGGCGGTTCGAGGCCGACTTCGAGCCCGGTGGTCGGAGCCGCCCGCGCACGACCCGTCCCGGGGTGATCGCCAGACGACCGGGATCGCTCATCGGCCGGCCACCTCGTACAGGGACCGCACCTCGTCGAGGGCGAGGTGGCGCCACTCCCCCGCTCGGAGCCCGGCGTCGTGGACCGGGCCGATCGCCGTCCGGAAGAGCTCGAGGACCGGATGGCCGACGGCATCGAGCATCCGCCGTACCTCCCGATTGCGCCCTTCGCCCATCACGACCTCGACGAGGGACCGGTCGCCGTGGACGTCGATGATCCGGGCGGAGACCGCCGCCGCAGGACCGTCCTCCAGCACGACCCCGTCGACGAGGGACCGGGCCACCCGGTCGACGACGCGGCCGTCGACGAGCGCCCGGTACGTCTTGGTGACCCCGTGACGGGGGTGGGTCAGCAGCTGGGTGAGATCCCCGTCGTTGGTGAGCACGAGCAGCCCGCCCGAGTCGAGGTCCAGCCGGCCCACCGGGTGGACGGCCGGCTGGTCGGGGACGAGGTCGACCACCGTCGGCCGCCCCTGGGGGTCGTCGACCGTCGAGACGACGCCGGTCGGCTTGTTGAGCAGGTAGTGGACGAGTCCGGGGCGCACCGGGAGCGGTACGCCGTCCACTTCGATGTGGGCCGTCTCGGCATCGACCCGCATCCCCACCTCGGCAGGGCGACCGTCCACGGTGACCCGGCCCCGATCGATGAGGATCTCCGAGGCGCGCCGGGAGGCGATGCCGGTGCGGGCCATCACCTTGTGGAGCTTCTCAGTCGGCATCGCCGGTCCGGAACGTCTCCTCCAGGGTGTCGACGAGCTCGGCGGGTGGGACGTGGTCGGCCAGCGGTGGGAGGTCCTCGAGGGCGGCCACGTCGACGAGCTCCAGGAAGCGGTCGGTGGTGCCGTAGACGGCGGGGTGGCCGGGGAGGTCGAGGCGGGCCACCTCGGCGATCAGTCCGCGACGTTCGAGGGTGCGGAGGGCCGACTCGGAATCGACGCCTCGCAACTCACTCACCTGGGCTCGCGAGACCGGCTGGCGATACGCGACGACCGCCAACGCCTCGAGGGCGGCACCGGACAACCGCGCCGCGGTGGGACTGGTGGCGAACCGCTCCACCCACGGGAACTGCTCGGGGCGGGTGGCGAGCCGCCAGCCTCCGGCCACCTCTCGCAGACAGAGGCCCGAGCCCCGGTCGTCGAGGTCGGCGGCGAGGCTCGCCAGCGACTCGGCGACCCGGTCGCGGGGCTCCTCGAGCACCTCGGCGAGCTCGCCGAGCGGCACCGGCGACTCGGCGACGAAGAGGATCGCCTCGATGGCCGGGCGGAGCTCGCTCACGCCGGCTCCCCGTCGGGCACGTGGCGGATCATGATCTCGTCGTCCCACGTCGGCTGGTGCAGCTCGAGCATGCCCCAACGGGCCAGCTCGAGGAGGGCGAGGAAGTAGGCCACCACCTCCACCTTGCGGGAACACCGGGCGACCACGTCCGAGAACGTCGTCTCGGCGGCCTCCTCCACGCGCTGGCGCAGGTCCTCCATGGCGAGCTCCACGGACGGGAGGTCGAGGTCGAGGTGGTCGAGGTCGGGATCCCTCGGCCGGTCGATCACCCGGCGGGCGATGGCGGCCAGCCCGGCGGCGTCCGTACCGAGGCGCACCTCCACCGGCCGGTCGGCGGCGATCTCGTCGGTGATGCCGAGGGTCCGGGTGGCGTGACGGGCGCCGTCGCGGATCCGGATCGCCAGCACGGCCGCCACGTCCTTGAAGGTCACACAGGCGAGCAGCCGACCGAGCAGTCGGTCCCGCTCCTCCATCAGTGCCAACTCCTCGTCGAGGTCGAGCTCGACGTCGTCGGGCAGCAGTCGCCGCGCCTTCAGCTGGATGAGCGTGGCGGCGATGAGCAGGAACTCCGACGTCACCTCGAGGTCGAGTGCCGCCATGGCCTCGAGGTGGGCGAGGTACTCGGTGACGACATCCGCGAGGTCGACCTCGGCGACGTCGACCTGGGAGCGGGTGATGAGTTGGAGGAGCAGGTCGAGCGGTCCCTCGAAGACCGCGGTCCTCACCTCATACGCCATCGTCCCTCACGTCACCTGGTCGGCCTGTTTCAGCAATGCCCATTCGTCGGCCGGGATCGTCGCCGGCCGGGGCCCGTGGTGGGCGGCGGTGAACTCGACGACCAGCCGCTCGGCCCCGGTCGCCGCCAACTCCTCGGCCCCGACGGGTCCGTGGCGAGTGTATCGGTCGAACGAAGCCGGACCGCGGATGCCCAGCCCACGACTGCGGAGCGCCGCCGCGACCGTGGCGAGCGACCGCCCGATCGCGCCGAGGCGGGCGTGCCGCTTGCCGATGTCGTGCAACAGGGCGGCCCGGACGAGATCGGGCCGATCAGCCACCCGCGCCGCCACGTGTCGGGCACAGTCGTGGGCGTGGCGCTGGTCGGCGACCGGTTGGGACCAGAACGGAGCCACCTCGTCGTCGCGGAGTCGGGCCGCCACCCACCGTTGTTCGCCGGCGTCGAGCCCGCGGGCGGTCAGGAACGAGGCGAAGCGCCGGGTGAGATGGCCGGGAGGGCCGGCGAGGGACACGGCGGCAGGCTAGGCCTCGGCTCGCTTGCAGTCGATGCACACCACCGAGATGGGCCGGAACTCGAGGCGTTCCTCGGCAATCGGGTTCCCGCATCGCTCGCAGGTCCCATAGGTCCCGTCCTCGAGCCGGGCGAGGGCGTGGCGGACCGCAGCGAGCTCCTCGGCGTTCTTGCCGGCCAGTTGGAGGATCTCCCGGCGGCTGGCGGTGTCGGCGGCGGCGTCGGAGAACCCGTGCTGGAAGCTCTCCGAGTCCCGGATCTCGCCGTCCTCGGTGGCGCCGAGGTCAGCCAGCACGTCGAGCAACTTGGACTGCTCGTCGGTGAGCGCGCGCTTGATGGCATCGAGGTCGAGCGGCATGGGCCGGTTCTCCTGGGGTTCCCTGGGGGATCACCTCCACGATACCGGGGTGGGGGCCCTATCCCCCGTCCATCGGGGTGGTTCGACGCAGCCGCTCCGCCGCGGCGAGCAGGGCGGCGGTGGTCTTCAGGTCGGGGATCCGGCCCGAGGCGGCCATGTCCACGGCCTCGGTGAGGGGCAGGCGCACCACGGTGGCGTCCCGCTCCTCGGGACCGTCCGGCCGGCGCTGCGTGGCGGTCAGCCCACCGGCCACGAAGACGGCCATCGTCTCGTCGGAGATGCCCGGCGACGCATGCCAGTTGCCGAGGGGGATGAGCCTCCCCGGCCGGTGGCCGACCTCCTCCTCGCACTCCCGGGCGGCCGCGGCCTCGGCGGCCTCACCGGGCTCGCGCAGGCCGGCCGGGGCCTCGAGGAGCTCGGTCCCGACCGACTCCCGCCACTGTTGGAGCAGGAGCACGTCGTCGTCGACCATCGGCACGATGACGACCGACCCGGGGTGATGGAGGCGATCCCGCACGATCGGCCCGTCGACGCCCACCAGATGGTGACGGACGAGTCGGACATAGGCGCCGCGCCCGGCGAGCACCCAGCCGAGCCGCCGCCGGTCGGTCACGTGCCGACGTCGACGACGTCGTCGGCCGGCTCGGCGACCGCCACGGGCCGTCGGGCGTGCTCGACGGCGGCCGCCACGAGGCCGACGAAGAGCGGGTGGGGGGCGTCGGGTCGGCTCGTCAGCTCGGGATGGAACTGGGAGGCCACGAAGAACGGGTGCCCCGGCAGCTCGATCATCTCGACCAATCGCCGGTCGGGGCTGAGGCCCCCGAATGCCAGCCCGGCCTCCTCCAGCCTGGTCCGGTAGCGGTTGTTGACCTCCCACCGATGACGGTGGCGTTCGTAGACGACCTCGTCGGTGTAGAGGGAGCGAGCGAGGCTGCCATCCTCGAGGCGGCACGGATACAGCCCCAGCCGCATGGTCCCGCCGAGGTCCTCGATGTCCTCCTGCTCCTCCATGAGGGCCACCACGGGGTGGGGGCCGGTCGGGTCGAACTCGGTGGAGTTGGCGCCGCCGAGACCGGCCACGTTGCGGGCGAACTCGATGACGGCGGCCTGGAGGCCCAGGCAGAGCCCCAGGAAGGGGATGCCCTGTTCGCGGGCGTGGCGTATGGCGGCGATCTTGCCTTCGACGCCGCGGGCCCCGAACCCCCCGGGGACCACCATCGCATCGAGGCCCTCGAGGTAGCCGTCGGCGAGGAGGCCGGTGAGGTCCTCGGACGGGATCCACCGGAGGTCGAGGCGCACGTCGTTCGCCATCGAGCCGTGCTTCAAGGCCTCCACGACCGACAAGTAGGCATCGGGCAGGTCGACGTACTTGCCGACGACGCCGATGGTCACCTCGTCGGTCGCCGCCCGCATCCGATCGACCATGGCCTCCCAGTCGGCGATGTTCGCCTCGGGCGTCTCGAGGCGAAGCCGGTCGCAGACGACACGATCGAGGCCGGCGTCGCGCATCATGAGCGGGACCTCGTAGATGTCGTTGGCGTCGGTGGCGTTGATGACCGCGGTCGCCGGCACGTCGCAGAAGAGCGAGATCTTGCGCCGGACCGACTCGTCGATCGGCCGGTCGGAGCGCACCACGATGACGTCGGGATGGATGCCGCGGGACCGGAGCTCGGCCACCGAGTGCTGGGTCGGCTTCGACTTCAGCTCCTCCGAGCTCGAGATGTAGGGGACGAGCGTGACGTGGATGTAGCAGACGTGGTCGCGACCGACGTCGTTGCCGAACTGGCGGATGGCCTCCAAGAAGGGCAGGCCCTCGATGTCGCCGACGGTGCCGCCGATCTCGCTGATGACGACGTCGACGTCGTCGCGTTCGCCCATACGGCGGATGCGGCCCTTGATCTCGTTGGTGATGTGGGGGATCACCTGGACGGTGGCGCCGAGGTAGTCGCCGCGGCGTTCCTTGGCGATCACCGACTGGTACACGGCGCCTGCCGACACGCTGGCGTCCTTGCGGAGGTTGACGCCGGTGAACCGCTCGTAGTGGCCCAGGTCGAGGTCCGTCTCACCGCCGTCGTCGGTGACGAACACCTCCCCGTGCTGGAACGGGTTCATGGTCCCGGGGTCGACGTTGATGTACGGGTCGAGCTTCTGGTTCACGACCTGCAGGCCACGGCCCTTCAGCAGCCGACCGAGCGACGCGGCGGTGATGCCCTTGCCCAGGCTCGAGACCACCCCACCCGTCACTAAGATGTAGTTCGTCACGTAATCCCATTGTAGCAGTCGGCGGCCCGCGGCCGCCGACTGCAGTATCGAGTACCGGGTATCGGGTACCCAACGGCCACCGGGATGCCGGCAGGGCACGAAGAGGCCACGGCCCAGGGATGACGGGTCGTCGCCAGCTCCCCGGTACCCGGTACTCGATACCCGATACGCCGGCCCACGAGGCCGGCCGGCTACTTGATCCGCTTCTCCTCGCCCGCCCACTCCTGCTCGCGCAGGACGTACTTCTGGATCTTGCCGGTCGACGTCTTGGGCAGGGCCTCCACGACCTCCACCGCGTCGGGGGCCTTGAAGTGGGCAAGGCGCTCCCGTACGTGGGCGATGAGGTCGACCTCGGTGACGGATCGGCCGTCCCGGAGGATCACGAATGCCTTGGGTCGCTCCCCCCACGTGTCGTGGGGTACCGCCACCACCGCCGCCTCGAGCACCGCCTCGTGCGACATGAGGGCCTGCTCCACCTCGATGGTGGAGATGTTCTCGCCTCCCGAGATGATCACGTCCTTGAATCGGTCCCGGAGCTCGATGTAGCCGTTGGGGTGCATCACCGCCGCGTCCCCGGAGTGGAACCACCCGCCCCGGAAGGCGGTGGCGGTCGCGTCGGGGTCGTCGTGGTAGCCGGCCATCACGTTGTTGCCGCGCATGACGACCTCGCCCAGCGTCTCGCCGTCGCGGGGGACGTCGTTCATGTCCTCGTCGACCACTCGGATCGGGTCGGCCACCACGAAGGCCACCCCCTGGCGAGCCCGCAGGCGGGCCTGCTCATCGGCTGCGAGTGCCTCCCAGGCCGGGTCGACCTCGCACACGGTGATCGGGCCATAGGTCTCGGTGAGCCCGTACACGTGGACCACCTCGACTCCCAGGTTCGCCATCTCGGCGATGATCGTCGGCGACGGTGGCGCCCCGGCGGTGGTGGCGACGAGCCCGTCATCGATCGGGGCCGCCGAGGGGTCGTTCGCCAGCGAGATGAGCACCGTGGGGGCGGCGTTGAGGTGGGTGACGCCCTCGGTGCGGATGAGCCGCCAGATCTCGGCGGGGTCGACCTGTCGGAGACAGACGTGGGTGCCGCCGATGGCGGTGACGCCCCACGTCGTGCACCAGCCGTTGCAGTGGAACATCGGCAACGTCCAGAGGTACACGGACTCGGGAGTGTGCCGACTGTGGATCACCTCGCCGAGGGCATTCAGGTAGGCACCCCGGTGGGTGTACATGACCCCCTTGGGACGGCCGGTGGTGCCGGAGGTGTAGTTGATGGAGATGGTGCGGGTCTCGTCGTCGACCCGCCACGGCGGGGACGAGACCGCACCATCGACGACGCCGCGGGCGAGGAACTCGTCGTAAGGGGTGCCGGGCACCGCCGAGGGGCTGCCGGCGTCGTCGACGAGCACCACCTCCCGAAGCCCCTCGACCTGGTCGAGGATCGGGGCGACCGTCTCGGACAGGCCGGTGTCCAGGACGAGGATCTCGGCGCCCGAGTGGTCGAGGATGTAGCGGACCTCATCGGGGGCGAGGCGGGTGTTGATGGCCACGAGCACCGCGTGACGCAGCGGGACCCCGAAGTGGGCCACGAGCATCTCGGGGATGTTGGGGCACAGGTAGGCCACGCGAGCACCGGCCTCGATGCCGGAGGCGGCGAGGGCATTGGCCAGTCGAGTCGCCTCGACCGCCATGTCGGCGTAGGTGAGGGCGCGATCACCATGGCGGATGGCGACCTTGTCGGCGAACACCTCGCCGGCGCGCTCGAGGAACAGGAGCGGGGTGAGCTGCGTGTCGTTGACGGCCATGCCGGCACGCTACGCGCGCTCAGCCGGCTCGTCCGGCCGTTCGGAGGAGTTCCCGGGCGTGCTCGCGCCCCCGGTCGGAGGCGGCGAGACCGGACAGCATCCGGGTGAGCTCGGCCACCCGCCCCTCGCCCTCGACGGCTCGCAGCGTGGCCGTGGGGCCGTCCCGATCGACGACGTAGTGGCGGTCGGCATGCGCCGCCACCTGCGGCAGGTGGGTGACGCAGAGGACCTGCGCCCCATCGGCGACCGCCGCCAGCGTCCGCCCGAGCTCGAGGGCGGTGGCGCCGCCGATCCCGGCATCGACCTCGTCGAACACCACCACGGGGGCATCGCCGACCCCACCGGCCAGCCGGAGGGCGAGCACCACCCGACTCAGTTCTCCACCGCTCGCCGTGCGGTCGAGCGGGCCCGGCTCGAGTCGGCGGTCGGAGGCGAAGCGCAGGGCGACGCGGTCGCAGCCGTGGGCGGCCGGGTCCCGGGGTGCGAGCTCGAACGCCAACACCGGGTCGTCGAAGCCGAGGGTGGTGAGGCGGGCGGTCGCCGCGGCGGCCAGCCGCTCCCCTGCCCGCCACCGGGCCGCCGTCAGCTCGGCGCCGGCGGTCGCCAGCCGCTCGGCGGCCTCGGCTGCCTCCGCCTCGAGCCGGCCGGCATCGGCCAACAGTGCTGCGAGCTCATCGGCCCGGGCCTCCGCCGCCTGCCCGTGCGCGATGACGTCGGCGACCGTTCGGCCGTACCGACGGCGCAGCTCCGAGAGCCGGGCGAGGCGCGCCTGCGTGGCCTCGAGGGCCTCGGGGTCATGGGTGATCGACTCGCCATACGTGCGCAGCAGCCGGAGGAGCTCGGCCAGTTCGGCGGCCACCCCCTCGGCCGGGCGGGCCAGCCCAGCGGTGCCGTCGAGTCGGTCGATGCGGCGGGCCGCCGCCACGATGTCGCCGAGTGCCTCGGTCACCCCCTCCCCCGCCGTGGCCGCCTCCACGGCGGTGGCGGCGAGTTCCTGGGCATTGGCCAGGCGGTCGAGCACCCCCGCCAGCTCGTCCTCCTCACCGGGGCGCAGGTCGGCGGCGGCGATCTCGGCAGCTTCGTGGCGGGCCAGGTCGGCCTCGCGCCGCAGGGCCGGCTCGTCGCCACCGAGCCGTTCGAGCCGGGCGACGACCGCCGCGTGGGCGTCCCAGGCGGCGGCGTACGCCTCGGCCGTGTCTCGCCCGGCGTCGTCGAGTGCGCGGTCCAGCAGGTGGCGCACGGAGGCCTCGCGCCGCAGCACGAGGGCATCGTGCTGGGCGACGACGTCGACGATCTCGGCGAGCCGACCGGCGATCTCGGCGGCGGCGGCCACCGACCCGTCCAGGTACGAACGGGTCCGGCCGCCCCGGGCCAACCGGCTGCGGACGACCAGCTCCCCGTCGTCGAGCACGAACCGGGCCGACACCGACACCTCCTCGCCCGCCGGGCCGATCCGATCGGCGTCGAGGCCCTTCCCGAGCAGGGCGCCCAGTGCGCCGACCAACAGGGTCTTGCCCGCCCCGGTCTCGCCGGTGACCACCGTCAGCCCCGGTCCGGGCTCGAGGGACACGTTGGCGAGGACGCCCAGGTTGTGGACGACGAGCTCGTCGAGGCGGACGGCCATGTCAGATCCGCGGGTCGCCGAGGACGCCGTCGAGGCCCTCGTGGAGGCGCAGCTTCCGCTTCAGGCTCTCGGGATAGGAACGTCCGGCGAGATCGACGAAGGGCACCGACGGCCCGCGGCGGATCTCCACCGACTCGCCGGGGGCCAGCACCCCCACCTCGCGGCCGTCGACGGCGACGGAGGCGGACCGGTCGTGGATGACCGTGCACCGGATGGCCGAGTCGGGGTCGAGCGCCACCGCCGACCGGAAGAGGCTGTAGGGAGCCACCGGCGTGACCACCAGCGCATCGACCCTCGGGTCCAACAGCGGCCCTCCGGCGCTGAGGTTGTACGCCGACGAGCCGGTCGGGGTGGAGACGATCACTCCGTCTGCCCGGAAGGTCAGGAAGCGCTCGCCGTCGACGAGCACGTCGACGCCGACCATGTGCTGGCCCTCGGTCTTCTGGATGACGACGTCGTTGAGGCCGACGGTGGTGGTGCCGTCCACCGTGGCGGCCACCGCCATGCGGGGCACCGTGGGCGGGGCGGGGCCGGCGAGCCGGTGAACCAGCTCCTCCAGGGCCGAGGGTTCGACCTCGGCGAGGAAGCCGACCCGGCCGACGTTGACGCCCACCACCGGGACCTTCCGGTCGATGGCGTGCCGGACCCCCGAGAGCACGGTGCCGTCGCCGCCGACGGCGACGACCACCGACAACTCCCGGCCAACGGCCGGGACACCGAGGGCGTAGGCGGTGGAGGCGTCACAGGCGGCGACCCGCAGGCCGGCCTCGTCGGTGAGCGACACGAGTCTCCGGGCGACCTCGACCGCCTCCGGGCGGTCGGCGGTGACGACGACGCCGATCATGGGGCAACCGCTTCGACGGCGTCTCGGATCGCACCGGCGTCGACCGCGTCCCCGGTCCGGCGCAGGTGGAGGAGGAACTCGCGGTTGCCCCCCTTGGCCCCGGCGATGGGCGAGGCCACGACGCCCACGGCCACGAGGCCTGCTCCGGCGAGGCAGGCGATGGTGTCGGTGAGCGCGGCGGCGTGGAGCATCGGGTCACGGACGATACCGCCACGACCGACCCGCTCCCGGCCGACCTCGAACTGGGGTTTGACGAGCAGCACCCAGTCGGCGTCGTCCTCGCCGAGTCGGGCGATCTCGTCGGCCACCGCGCACAGGGAGATGAACGACAGGTCCCCCACGACGAGGCCGAACGGGCCACCGGCCGCCTCGAGATCGACGTCACGAACATGGGTGCGGTCGGCGACCAGCACACGGGGATCGGTGCGGAGCCGCTCGGCGAGTTGCCCGTAGCCGACGTCGACCGCCACCACCGATCGGGCCCCGGCCTGCAGGACACAGTCGGTGAACCCCCCCGTGGATGCTCCGAGGTCGATGACCGCGCGACCCGTCGGGTCGATGGCGAAGGCATCGAGCGCCGCCCGGAGCTTCAAACCGCCCCGGGACACGTAGGGGTGCAGGGGCGCCGCGACCCGGATGGACGTGACCCCGTCGACCTGGGTCGCCGCCTTCGGCTCGGGGTACCCACCCACCACGACGTGGCCCTCGTCGACGAGCCGTTGGGCCTCGGTTCGCGAGGCTGCCAGTCCCCGACGCACCAACTCGGCGTCGAGTCGCCGGCGGCTCACCCCCGGTCGGCCTCGGCGAGCGCCGCCTCGAGGGCGTCGGCGATGCGGCCGACCAGCTCGGGCGCCTCGACCGGGTCGATCGACCTGAGCAGCTCGATGAGGTCGGCCGGGTCGGTGGGGAGCTCGGTCGGTTCGACGGCGGGACGTTCGGTCATGGCGCGATCATGCCACGCTGCTGCGACGCTCCTGCGCTCACCCGAGCAGGTCCACGACGTCGACCAGCGATCGGACCACGTGGTCGGGGGCCAACTCGGCGGGGACGGTGGCCGGGTCGTCGGTCACCCCGCTCAGCACGAGCACCGACGTCCAGCCGCCGGCCTTCGCCAACGCCAGATCCGTCTCGGGCCGGTCCCCCACGACCACGGCGTCGGCGCCGACCCGGGCCGCCACGAGCGAGACCATCGGCGGATGGGGCTTGCCGGCCACCTCCGGCTCGGCGCCGGCCGCCACCGCCAGCGCGGCGACGATGGCCCCCGCCCCCGGCCACAGCCCGGTCTCGGCGGGGAAGGTGGCATCGGTGTTGGTGGCGATCCAACGGGCACCGTCCCGGATGGCCGCCGACGCCGCCCGGATGGTCTCGTAGGAGAGGTCGAAGTCGATGCCGGTCACCACCTGTCGGGCGTCGGCGAGGTCGACGACCGGGATGTCGAGCTCGGCGAGGGCTCCTCGAATGCCCGCTCCCCCGACGACCCCCGTCGGGATGGCGTCGGCCACCGTGGCGGCGGCCTGGGCCGAGGTGAGGACCGTGGCCGGGTCGACGGCCACGCCCGTGGCCCGTTCGATGGCGCCGGCCACCTCGGCGGGTGTCCGCCGGGAGTTGTTGGTGGCGAAGACGACGTCGTGCCGCTCGACGAGCACTGCGAGGGCATCGCCGGCACCCGGCACGGCGATGCCGCCCCGATAGACGACGCCGTCGAGGTCCAGGACCACCCCCGTCATGACGGGACGGTCACGCCCGGTCGGCCCCGTACGCGACCACGACGGCCCGGAGGAGCGCCACGGTGCGCTGCAGCGAGACGACGCCGATGCGTTCGTCGTCGCCGTGGAACATGTCGAGGAAGGCCCCGAAGCCGAACGTGTCGTCGAACCACCCCGCGCCGTAGGCCGTGACGCCCCGATCGCGGAAGAACCGGGCGTCGGTCGTCGCCGGTGACATCGCGGGGACGAGGTGCTCGATGCCCGCCTCGGAGCGGTAGGCACTCGCCAGCGCCGACCACAGCCGGCCGGTGGGCTCCGATGCACTTCCCGTTCGGGCCATGTGGACCTCATCGACCAACCCCCCGAGGTCGTCGCCGAGCACCTCGGTGAGGTGCCGTCGGGCGAGCTCGGGCGGCTGGCCCGGCAGGAGCCGCATGTCGACCGACAGGGCGCCACGGTCGGCGATCGTGTTGGCCTTCGTGCCGGCGGCCAGCACGGTCGGGGTGACGGTGAGCCGGGTGCAGGCATGGACGTAGCGGGCGATCCCCGGGTCGCTGGTCGCCAGTTCGGCCACCACGCCGTCGACCCGACCGGCGTCGACGAGGTCGGCGGCGACCTCGGGCTCGAGGTCGAGGCCTTCGACGAACCGTCGCCACTCTGGGCCGATGAGCGGCGACGTCTCGGCCTCGAGCAACCGATCGACGGCGACCGCGAGCGGCGCCAGGGCCGATCGTCGGCCGAACGGTGCCGAGGCGTGCCCGGGGGTGCCGGTGGCCCGGAGCGTCCTCCACGCCGGGCCCTTCTCGGCGACCATCACGGGCTGGGTGGCGTCGCCACCGAGGGCGAACGGGGGATAGGCGATCTCGGTGAGGAGGTCGTCACAGGCGACGAGGGTCGGTTCGTGGTCGAGCAGCCACCGAGCGCCGAGTTCGCCGCCCGCCTCCTCGTCGGCCACTGCCAGGTACACGAGCCCGCCGGGTGGGGTGGGCAGGTCGCCGTCGATGACCTCGCGCATGACGACGGCCATGGCGGCCGTCAGGTTGAGCATGTCGACGGCGCCCCGGCCCCACAGCACCCCGTCGACCACCTCGCCCCCGAAGGGGTCGCGGGTCCAGGACGCCTCGGTGACGGGCACCACGTCGGTGTGGCCCATCAGTGCCAGTGTCGGGGCGTCGGGGTCGACACCCACCACCCGGTGGACGAGCGACGCCCGACCCGGGTGCGGCTCCACCACCGTCGAGCCCGGACCGAGCACGTCGGCCAGGGTCTCGACGGACCGGCGCTCCCCGCCCGAGTCCGGGCTGCCGTCGTTGACGCAGCGATTGGCGATGAGCGTCGCGCACAGCTCGGTGACGTCAGGCGTCACGGAGCGACTCCTTCCAGGTGCGGAACCGGTCGTGGACGGTCCCGTCGGCGCCGACCCCCTCGCCACGTCGTCCGTGCAGGTCGAAGTGGTAGCGGTTCGTCGGGTCGTCGGCGGCGATGGCGAGGTAGCGGGCCTCACCCACGGGCGGCCCGGCTCGCCAGAGCAGGAAGCGATGGATGCGGCGCAGGTAGTAGGGGGGTTCGTCGGCGCCGTCGGGCCCGATCCCGTCACCGAGCGCCAGCAGTTCGTCGGGCGCGTCCACCCAGGCCGTCGCCGGGATGCGGTGGTCGCGGGTCGGCGTCTCGGGCAGGTCGTCGGTGGCGACGGGGTCGTGGCGGAACGGGCGGTCGCCGACCGGGAGGGCATCACTCATGCCGGACCGTCGCTCATCCCAGGTCCTCCAGCATCTGGCGCATCGAGGCGGTCAGTGGCAGGGCCAACGCCTCGTCCCGGGTGACCCAGGCCAGTTCGTCCGCGTCGTCGGCGGGGACGGCCTCACCCCCGACGACGGTGGCCCGGTAGTCGATGAGGACGAAGTGGTGGTCGGGGCCGATGCTCTCGCCCACCCAGGCGACGTCGCCGACCGTCACCTCCAGCCCCGTCTCCTCGGCGACCTCTCGGGCGGCGGCCTCCACCAGCGTCTCGCCGCGCTCGACCTTGCCACCCGGGACCGCCCATTCACCGCGACGGGGCGGCCGGCCCCGCTTGACCAGCAGGAACCGATCACCGTCCTCGACGAGGACGCCGACCCCGACCAGGGGCCGAGCGGCGGTCACGGCGTGGCGTCCTCGTGGTACATCACGATGTGGCGGGCGCTGAAGCCGCCTGCCTCGAAGAAGTTCTTCGCCAACCGATGGCCGGGCAGCACGTGGGCGTCGAACCGGCGGACCCCCCGCGCCCGGAGCTCCTCGATGGTGTCGTCGCGCATGGCCTCCCCCACCCCCACGCCGCGGGCCTCGGGTTCGGTGAATACGAAGTGGATGGCCCCGACGACCTCGTCCGTGTGTGGGAGCAACGGCTCCACCCGGGCGAGCACGAACCCACAGGTCACGCCGTCGATGGAACCGACCCGCACCATCGTCTCGGCGTCCTCGATGGCGGCGACGAAGGCCGCATCGATGGGCTCGGGGAGGCCGTCGGCGATCGCCCACATCGACTCGAGGGCATCCATCTCCTGGGCGAGGCGGCCGTAGAGGCGGACCAGTTCCCCGACGTCGTCGGTGGAGGCCGGACGCGAGACGACGGTCGGTTCCATGGGGCGCAACGGTAGACCGGGCCGCGCGTTTGGCGTCAGACGCAGTCGCGGCAGATGAGCCGCGTCTTGTTGGCGAGTTGGGTGACGCTCTTCACCAGGAAGCACTCGGTGCAGACGAACTCGGTCGCCTTGACCTCCTGGCTCCCGGGATCGAGGCCGAGCTCGTCGCGGCGCATCTCCCGGATCTCGGCGGCTTCGTCGACGAGGATGGTCTCGGGGTCGTCCTCGAGGTCGAGCTCCTCGGCCTCGAGTTCCTCGAGGGCCTCGTCCCGGTCCTCGTCGTCCTCGTCCTCGTCCTCGTCGTAGTCGTCGTCCTCGAGATCCTCGTCGACGTCGTCGTCGAGTTCCTCGTCCTCGTCGAGATCCTCATCCAGGTCCTCGTCGAGATCCTCGTCGAGATCCTCATCGAGATCCTCGTCGAGGTCGTCGTCGAAATCCTCGTGGGCCTCGTCGTCGTCGGCCACGGTGTCTCCTGGGGGTGG
>JBFLKR010000066.1:0-4758 GCA_040883295.1 Acidimicrobiia bacterium | reverse complement strand
TCGAGTCGGGGCACCGGCGCCTTCCACGACTGGGGATTGGAGACGAAGATCTGGACGATGTCGGCGTCGCGCTCGGCGGCGGCGGCAAGTGGGGCGTCGGCGGGTACGTGGGCACCGATCGGTCGGGTCATCGGGTCACCATGGTGGTCGGCAGGTGGCGGGTGTCGGAGAAGGCCCGGAGCGAGAACGCCTTCCGCAGGCCGATGCGTGAGGTCTCGACCACGGCCACCGAGGCGTGGGCGCTGTAGAAGCGCTCCCACTCCCAGGCGACCACGTCGAGGCCGAGGAGGAAGGTGATCAGCATGGCGTTCGTCCCCTGGTGGGCGACGATCACGATCCGGTGGTCGGCGAGCTCGTGGTCCCACAGGACGGGGTGGTCGGCCGAACGGGTGGCACCGAGCGAGGTGAGCGCCTTCTCGAAGCCGCTGGTCACCCGGTCGTGGAAGTCGCGTACCGTCTCGCCGCCATCGAAGCCTGCCCACCACTCGTCGGGGTGACGGGCCTGGAAGGTGGCGATCGCCTCCGATACCTCCTCGGGGGTGCCGCCGTGCCACGACGGCGGGTTGGTCACCTCGGCGAGGAACGGCTCCACGATGGGGTCGAGGCCGAGCCGCTCGGCGACCGGTTCGGCCGTGCGACGGGACCGCAGGTAGGGCGACACCCACAGGGCGGTGGCGTCCTCGAGGGCCGGATGGGTCGCCACGGCCTTTGCCTGCTCGACACCGCGAGCCGTGAGGTCGGGGTCGTTGGACGTCCTGCCGTCGACGACCCATGCCGGTTCGGCGTGACGGATGAGTACCAGCTCCACGTCGCCGGAGGGTAGGCGACCGATGCGGGCCGGTCGCCCCGTGGAGGGCGGTACGTCCTACCCTGCGGGCGATGTCGGCCCGCCAGCGCCTCCTCGACCATCTCACCACCCACGCCCTCCGAACGGACGGGCCGTTCACACTGCGGTCGGGTGCCGTGGCCGACTGGTACCTCGACGCCCGCCAAACCACCTTCGACGGCGACGGGGCCCGGGCCGTGGGCGCTTCGGTGCTCGACCGGCTCGACGACTCGGTGGTCGCCGTCGGTGGCCTGACCATGGGGGCCGACCCGATCGCCGTCGCCACCGCCATCGCCGCCTCGGCAACCGGACGGCCACTGGCAGCGTTCTCGATCCGCAAGGCGGCCAAGGAGCACGGCACCGGGGGGCGATTGGTCGGGCCGGTGACCGCCGGCGCACGGGTCTGCCTCGTCGAGGACACATCCACCACCGGTGGGGCGTTCTTCGAGGCCCACGACGTCGCCGTCGCCGAGGGACTGGTGCCGGTCCAGGCCATCTGCCTCGTCGACCGGTCCGCCGGGGCCGTCGCCGCCGGCATGGCCGATCGAAGGGTGCCCTACGAGGCACTGTTCGAGCCGTCCGACCTCGGGGTGACGGCATGAGGAAGCCGAAGGTGGTCGTGCGCCGATCGCCCTGGAAGGCGCTGGCGGTGGCACTCGTCGGCGTCCCGTTCGTGTTCCTGGTCGTCGACTACGTCTGGGGGGTCGCCGGTCTCGTCGATGCCATCCTCGGTTGGGCATATGGGACGTCCGAGCCCGAGCCGTTCGAACTGCGCGAGGACCTCCTCGCGGCCCTCATCGGCGTGGTCGGTGGCGGGATGGTGCTGTTCGGGCTGAAGGAACTCGTCGCTCCCCGCCGTCTCCTGGTCGCCGACACCGACGGCATCCGCCTGCCGCTCTCGGGTCCGTTCGGGCGTCACACCCCCATCGGTTGGACGCAGATCCGCGACCTGGAGGAGTCCGGCAAGTGGTTCCTCCTGCACCTGTCCAATGCCGGCGGGATCCCCCAGGACCCGTGGGGCGGGCGCTGGGACGACGACCGGATCCTGCGGCTCAACACCTGGTGGTGGGACCGACGGCCCACCCGGGTCATCGACCAGATCGCCGAGCTGGGACTCCCCGACGAGGCCCGGCGGCGGCAGGAGGAGCGCCTCCTCGAGGAGTCGAAGGCCCATGCCGCCGCGATGGAGCTCATCTCCGGCGAGGCGGTGGTGGCCGACCCCACCGCCGACGAGGCCCCGACGCCGCTCCTCGCCTTCCCGACCGGGAAGCTCGGCGCCGAGGAGACCGCTGCGCCGACGCAGTCGGATGATGGCCCGCCGGACGAGACCGAAGACGTGCCCGCCGACGAGGCGCCTGCCACCGAGCCGCCCCCGGACGACCCGGCCGCCGAGGCACCGCCGCCCGACGAGTCACCCGACGACCGCCCATAGTGCCGTCGTTCACCTGCGCCGACTGCGGGACCACCTTCGAGCTCCCCCAGCCCGTCCTCGACCGCTACCCCGGCTGGACGCCCCGGCAGTGCCGGTCGTGTCGCGACGCGGGCGGCGGGGGCCGCCGCCAGGGCGCCCCGAAGCCGCCGGACACATCGCCCACCGACGGGGTGTTCACGGACGGCTCCGCCGACCCGAACCCGGGTGCCGGCGGATGGGGGGCCGTGTGGGTCCACGACGGCGAGGTGGTCGACGAGCGGTCGGGCGGCGAGCCCGACACGACCAACAACCGCATGGAGCTGCGGGCGCTGATCGAGGGGGCGCGAATGGTTCCCGAGGGCACGCCTGCCGTCCTGTGGTCGGACTCGAACCTCGCCGTGCAGACCGTCAACGAGTGGGCGGCAGGGTGGGAGCGCCGCGGTTGGAAGCGCAAGACCGGACCGGTCCAGAACCTCGACCTCGTCCAGGAGGCCTACCGCCTGCTGCAGGCGCGGCCCGAGCTCGAGGTGCGGTGGATCAAGGGCCATGCCGGCCACGAGTGGAACGAGCACGCCGACCGACTGGCGAACGAAGGCCGGGATCGACACGGACGGGCGTAGCGTCGGGCCCATGCTCCGGTTCTCGGTCGTCGACGTCCCCGCCGGGATTCGGGCCGAGGCCCGCGCCCACGCCGAGTCGGTCACGTTCGACGACCCCGGACCGCTGGAGGCACGGGCCCTCCGCTCGTCGTACTGGGTGACCAACCAATCGGTGCCCGGCGACGGGCTCGCCGTCGACCGCTCGTTCGACGGGATCCGCTGCCGGGTGGTGCGCCCCGACGAGCCGCGGGCCGTGTACCTGCACGCCCACGGCGGTGGCTTCGTCCTGGGGGACCCGGCCGACCAGGACCGACAACTCGAAGGCATCGCCCGCAAGACCGGTGCCCTCGTCGTCTCGGTCGCCTATCGACTGGCCCCCGAGCACCCGTACCCGGCCGGCCTCGACGACTGCGAGGCCGTGGCCCACGCCCTGCTCGACGATGCGGAGCTTGCCGGCCTGCCGTTCCTCGTCGGAGGCGAGTCGGCCGGCGCCAACCTCGCCGCCGCCACCCTGCTCCGCCTGCGGGCGGCCGGCCGCCACCATCGGTTCGTGGCCGCCAACCTCGTGAACGGCGTCTTCACGACCGGCTCGCTGCCGTCCCGGGAGGCCTGGGGCGACCGGTTCACGGTGTTGTCGCTGCCGCTCATGGCGTACTTCCACGAGGCCTACGGCGGCGACCCACTCGACCCGTTGGCGTCACCACTCGTCGCCGACCTCGCCGACCTGCCGCCGGCGCTGTTCACGGTCGGCACCGAGGACCCGCTCCTCGACGACTCGCTGCTCATGGCCAACCGCTGGGCGATGGCCGGCAACCACGCCGAGTTGGAGATCTGGCCGGATGGTGTGCACGCGTTCGACGGGCTGCCGACCCGACTCGGCACGATGGTTCGCCGCCGCCTCGGGGCCTGGCTCGCCGATCACGTCGGATGAGCGCCACCGTCGTCATCACCCAGCAGGTCCGTCGGGGTGCCGATGCGGACTATCTCCGCTGGCAGGAGGGCATCATCGGGACCGCTCGCCGGTTCGATGGGTTCCAACGCGTCGAGTTGGTGCCGCCCAGGACGGGGGTGCAGGACGACTGGGTCGTCGTCCTCGCCTTCGACACGGCCGAGCACCTCGCCGAGTGGCTGACGTCGGACGACCGGCGCTCACATCTCGACGCTGCCGCGGGGATCCTCGACGGCATCACCGAGCACGTCATCGCCACCCCCCGCGGCCCCGACGCCCCGGTGGCGGTGGTGGTGACCCGGCGTCCTCGACCCGGCCACGAGGCCGCGTTCGAGGCGACCCAACGGGAGTTGCTGGCGCTGGCAGCCGACGCCCCCGGGTACATCGACGCCGAACTCATCCGGCCCGTGTCGGGGTCCGACGCCTGGACCCTCTTGTTCCGCTTCGCCGACGCCGAGCACCTGTCGGCGTGGCTCGAGAGCCGGGAGCGGGCAGCGGTGCGGACCCGACTCGACGACCTCGTGGAGGAGGAGTCGTTCCAGACCGTCGGCGGGGGACTCGGTGGCTGGTTCCCCGAGGCGGCCGACCCCGACCAGGTCGCCCCGCCCCGCTGGAAGCAGGCGCTGGCCGTGTTGTTGGCGCTCTTCCCCGTCGCCTGGGCGGCGGGCCGGCTGCTGGCGGCGTGGGCCGACAGGGCCCCGGTCCTCGTCCAGTTGGCCGCCAATGCCATCGGGGTGGCGGCGCTCACGTGGCTCGTCATGCCCGCGGTGAACCGGATGCTGGGGTGGTGGCTCGGCTCGACCGACCGACGGGTCGACGTTGCGGGGACCTTCGGCATCGCCGGGGTGCTGGCGGCGATGGCGTGGCTGTTCGTCCTCGTGGGATGATCCGGTCCGACATCGGAGTTCGCCCGTGGATGACCTGCTCGTCGACCTGCACCGAGACGGCACCCGTCAGGGAGCCGGCGGCGACG
>JBFLKR010000065.1:0-5039 GCA_040883295.1 Acidimicrobiia bacterium | reverse complement strand
CGAGGCGGCGCCGCAGGCGCTGCCTCAGACGTTGAAGCGGAAGTGCATCACGTCGCCGTCCTCGACGACGTAGTCCTTGCCCTCCACCCGCAGCTTGCCGACGGTCCGCAGGCCGGCCTCGGAGCCCGCCTCGAGCAGATCGGGGATCTCGTACACCTCGGCCCGGATGAAGCCCTTCTGGAAGTCGGTGTGGATGACCCCGGCGGCCTCGGGCGCCGTCGCCCCCGCCTTCACCGTCCAGGCCCGGATCTCCTTCGGCCCGGCGGTGAAGAAGGTGCGCAGGCCCAGCAGGTCGTAGGTGGCCCGGGCGAGCGTGTGGAGGCCGGGTTCGGTGAGACCGAGTTCGTCAAGGAACTCCTCCCGGTCGCCGGGGGGCAGCTCGGCGATCTCGGCCTCGGCCTGGGCACAGATGACGACCATGCCGGCGTCGTCCTCGGCCGCCTTGCGCCACACGGCCTCGGTGTGGTCGTTGCCGGCCAGTCCGGACTCGTCCACGTTGCACACGTAGAGCACCGGTTTGGCGGTGATCATCTGCAGCTCGCGCAGCATCGGCTGCTGCTCCGGCGTCCACCGCTCGGCGCGTATCGGCAGCCCGTCGGCGAGTGTCGCCACGACCCGGGCGACCAGGTCGCGCTCGGCCATGACCGCCTTGTCCCCCGAGCGCGCGGCCCGGTCGAGGCGATCGAGGCGGCGTTCGGCGACCTGCAGGTCGGCGAGGGCCAGTTCGGTGGCGATCGTCTCGATGTCGCGCACGGGGTCGACCGAGCCGTCGACGTGGGTGATGTCGGGGTCGTCGAAACAGCGGACGACCTGCAGCACGGCGTCCACGGAGCGGATGTGGCCGAGGAACTGGTTGCCGAGTCCCTCGCCCTCCGACGCCCCACGGACGAGGCCGGCGATGTCCAGGATCTCGACCGTGGTGGGCAGCACTTGCTTCGTCTCGATGACCGAGGCGAGTTGGTCGAGGCGCTCGTCGGGCACGGGGACGACACCGACGTTCGGCTCGATGGTGGCGAACGGGTAGTTCGCCGCCTCGACGCCGGCGGCGGTCAGTGCGTTGAAGAGGGTGCTCTTCCCGACGTTGGGGAGCCCCACGATCCCGGCCTGCAGGGGCATGTCGATTCCTTCGGAGGCGGCGGTCGGCGATGGTATCGACACCGGCGCACCAACCCCGCACCGGGTGACAGCCCGAGGGATCGGGCCTACGGTCGAAGGGAGGAGTGATCCACCATGCCTCGAGACGAACTCGAGCCGATCAGCGACCTGCGGGCCCGCCTCCTGACCGAGTCCGCGTTGGTCGACCGCCACGTCAGGACCCGCGACGGCCACGCCGTCCATGCCATCGAGACCGGAGAGGGCAAGCCGCTGGTGGTGCTCCACGGCACCGGCGACGAGAGCCTCTTCCTCCTGCCGCTCATCGAGCGGTTGCACGGGCGACGCGTGGTCGCCATCGACCGGCCAGGCCATGGACGATCCGACCCGGTGCCATTGCCTCGCGACCGATACCGAGAGGCCTGCACGACCTGGCTGGGCGAGGCCCTCGACGCGCTCGACATCGACCGCGCCGCCCTGCTCGGCTACTCGATGGGCGGGCTCTATGCCACCTGGTTCGCCCTCGCCCACCCCGATCGGGTCGAGCGTCTGGTGCTCATGGGCGCTGCGCCGGGGCTCCCCGGCACGACCGTGCCCACCCCGTTCGCCGTGCTGGCAACCCCCCTGCTCGGGGCTGCCTTGAACCGGCGACCAGCCACCCGGGAGTCGATGCTGGGCTTCGCCGCCATGATCGGCGAGGAGGAAGCCCTGCGCGCCCAGCCCGACATGCTGGACCTGCTGGTGGCGGGCGACGCCGACTCGAGCGAGGCCGCCCGAGCGGAGACCATGGCGATCATTTCGCCGCTGGCATTGGTGCCGGGAATCGGCTTCCGGCCGGGCGCGGCGATCGAGCCCGACGAGCTGCGGGCGCTCGACGTTCCGGCCCTGTTGGTGTGGGGGGAGGACGACCCGGTCGGGGGTCCCGATGCGGCCCGGCGGGTGGCCGACCTCCTGCCGAACGCCGAGGTGGGGATCCTCGACACGGGCCACTCGCCCTGGCTCGGACGGCCCGACCGTTGCGCCGACCTGGTGAACGGGTTTCTCGTCCCGGCGTGAGGGCGACCCGTTCCGGGGGCCCTGAACCGCAGATCCGGGGTTCTCAGCCCACAGAGCTCGAAGACACGCGGTGGTGAACCCTGGGTTCGCCGTCAGACCTGGGCAATGATCTTCTTCAGCTGCTCGGCGTGGAACTCGATGTCGAACTGCTCGTCCAACAGCGCGTGGATGGCGAGCCCGTTGAGGGTCGACAGCAGCAGCTCGGCCTTCGCGTGAGCCTCGGTCGGGCCGAGGTCGGGTCGGCTGCTGGCCACCGCGCGCGACAGCCGCTCGGTGCGGGTGTCGTGGAACTCCTTGAGCCAGGCCTGCGTCGCCGGGTCAGACAGCGCTCCCGATACGGCGATGCGGAGGTAGATCCGGGCCTCCTCGGGATGGTGGGCGACGAAGTTGACGAACCCGTCGATCATCGCCCCCACCTCGGGCTCGCCGTGGGGGCTGCGGCGGTCACTCGCCCGGGCGGACTCCTTGACCACCGTCAGGATGGCGGCGTCCTTGGAGGGGAACAGGTTGTAGAACGATCCGGGCCGGACGTCGGCGGCCGCGCAGATCGCTTGGATCGTGGTGCCCTCGAGGCCCTGCTGGGCGAGCAACGTCCTCGTCGCGTCGACGATGCGTTCCCGGGTCTCGAGGCCCGTGCGGTATCTGCCCATGGCGGCATCCTACGACCTCACCTACCCTCCGCCGATCCGACACACCCCGAGGAGCGTCCGCCCGTGAGCACCCCGCCGGTCGCCCGCCGAGACGACACCACCATCACCCAACTCGACCGGACCCGGCCCGACCCGTACCGGTGGATGAAGGACCCCAACTGGCAGGCGGCGCTCACCGACCCGGCGGTGCTGGACCCGGCCATCCGCTCCCACCTCGTGGCCGAGCGGGACCACGCCGCCGAGCGGCTGGAGGCGCTGACCGGGGACCTGCCCGAACGCCTCCACGCCGAGCTGAAGGCCCGGCTCGAGCCCGACGAGTCGACGGTGCCGGCGCCCGACGGGCCGTGGGCCTACTACCACCGGTACCGGGAAGGCGGCGAGTACCCGATCGTCTGCCGGCGACCCCGCGACGGTGGCCCCGAGCAGATCGTCGTGGACGGCGACGCCCGTGCCGAGGGCTCGGCCTTCTACTCGCTGGCGGCCGTCGAGCACGCCCCCGACCATGCCCGGGCCGCCGTCTCCGAGGATCGGGTCGGCAACGAGGAGTACCGGGTGGCGGTCGTCGATCTCACGACCGGCGACGAGACGCCCGACGTGCTCACCCGGGTGACCCCCGGCGTCGCCTGGGGCGGGCCGGGCGAGCTGTACGCCGTCCGCCTCGACGAACACCACCGGCCCAACCAGGTGGTACGCCTCGACCTGGCCTCCGGGGAGGAGACGGTCGTCTACACCGAACCCGACCCGGGCTGGTTCGTGTCCGTGGGCCGGTCCCGGAGCGGTCGGTTCGTCGTCATCCAGACCGCCGACCACGACACGAGCGAGGTCCACGTCATCGACCTCACCGGCGACGACCCGAGCCCTCGCTGCCTCGCCGCCCGCATGCCCCGCACCGAATACCACGCCCAGCACCATCGCGATAAGTGGGTCATCCGCACCAACCGCGACGCCGAGGACTTCCGGATCGTCACGGCCCCCCTCGACGCCTCCGACGACTCCGACTGGGTCGACCTGGTGCCCCACCGGCCCGGCATCCTCGTCAACGCCCACGTGGCGTTCGGCGACCACCTCGTCCGACTCGAGACCGAGGACGCGCTGCCCCGCATCGTCGTCCGGGACGGGGCCACCGGCGACGAGCGATCGCTCGCCTTCGACGAGGAGGCCTACGCGCTCGGCATCCAGCCCGGTTTCGAGCAGGACACGACCACCCTCCGGTTCCACTACTCGTCGCCGTCGACGCCCACTCGCACCTACGACGAGGACCTCACCACCGGCGAGCGGGTGCTGCGCAAGGAGCAGGTCATTCCGTCCGGCCACGATCCGGCCGACTACACGGTGCGGCGGGTGGCGGCGACCGCTCCCGACGGCGAGTCGGTGCCGCTGACGATCCTCCACCGGGCCGACCTCGAGCCGACCGGTGACCACCCGGCGGTGCTCTACGGGTACGGCGCCTACGGCTACTCGATGCCGGCCTCGTTCTCGCCGCACGTCTTCTCGCTCGTCGACCGCGGGGTCGTCTACGCCATCGCCCACGTGCGGGGCGGCATGGAAAAGGGCTATCGCTGGTACCGGGAGGGCAGCCGGGAGCACCGGCCCAACACCCACGCCGACTTCATCGCTTGCGCCGAGCGGCTCATCGAGTTGGGGTGGACCCGGGCAGGGCGGATCGCCTGCCACGGCCGCAGCGCCGGGGGCCTGCTCGTCGGTGCCGTCGCCAACCAGCGCCCCGACCTGTGGGGCGTGGTGCTCGCCGACGTCCCCTTCGTGGATGCCCTCAACACGATGTCCGACGAGAGCCTGCCCTTGACCCCACCCGAGTGGCCGCTGTGGGGGAACCCGACGACGGACGTGGCGGCCTACGAGGTCATCGCCGGCTACTCGCCCTACGACAACGTGCGGGCCGTCGACTACCCACCGGTGTTCGTCACGGCCGGGGTGTCCGACCCCCGGGTGACCTACTGGGAGGCTGCCAAGTGGGTGGCCCGCCTCCGGGAGTTGAAGACCGACGACAACCCGATCCTGTTCCGGGTCAACGTCGACGCCGGTCACTTCGGCAGCACCGGCCGCTACGAGTACCTCGAGGAGGAGGCGGCCCGTGACGCCTTCACGCTCTGGGCCCTCGGAGTGGCGGGATGAGGCGCTCGGCGGTGCGGGAAGGGAGATCCCCCCGGAGGGGGTCGGATCGCGCGACAGGCCCGACGGATCGACGGGAAGGAACACCACCAACGATGGAGATCCCCCCGG
>JBFLKR010000312.1:0-15820 GCA_040883295.1 Acidimicrobiia bacterium | reverse complement strand
GCGGCAAGGGCCTCGAGCATCTTGCGCTGGTGCCCGTGGGCCGTGTCGACCACCACGAAGTCCACGCCGGCGGCGAGCAGCTCCTTCGTCTTGGCCGCGACGTCGCCGTTGACGCCGATGGCGGCGGCTGCCATGAGCCGTCCGTCGTCGTCGACGGCGGGCTCGTAGACGGTCGACCGGACGGCTCCACGATCGGTCATGACGCCGAGCAGGCGTCCGTCCTCGTCGACCACCGGCGCGACGTGGACCCGGTTGGCGACGAGCGCCTCGAACATCGACCGGGGGTCCTGGCGGTGGTCGAGCACGACCGGGTTCGGCGTCATGACGTCGCCGAGGGGGGCGAAGAGGTCACGGTCCCGGGCGTCGGCCTCGGCGAACATGCCCACCGGGCGACCGTCGTCGACGACCACCACCGCCCGGTGGGACCGCTTGTTGATGAGGTTGAGGGCGTTGGCGATCGTCGCCGTGGGAGCGAGGGTGACCGGCGTGTCGAGGACGGTGCTCGCCGTCTTGACCGTCGCCGTCATGTCGGCCACCGCCTCGGCCGGGATGTCCTGGGGGAACACCGCCACCCCACCCCGTCGGGCGACGGTCTCGGCCATGCGCCGGCCAGCCACGGCGGTCATGTTGGCGACCACCACCGGGATCGTGGTCCCGATGCCGTCGGGCGTCGTCAGGTCGACCTCGCTGCGGGATCCGACGTCGGTCGGGGCCGGGACCAGGAAGACGTCGCCGTAGGTGAGGTCGTGGGGCGGGACGCGGTCGTCGAGAAACTGCATCGCACGTCCGATGCTACGGGGACCGGCTCCCGCTTGGGCCGGGGAGCCGCGACACTTGTGCCGTGTCGCTCGCCGTCGCCCGCCTCCTCGTCTTCGGCACCTCCGCCGTGGTCCTCGTCCTCGAGATCCTCGCCGGGCGGCTCATGGCGCCCTATCTCGGCGTCACGCTCGAGACGTTCACCGGGGTCATCGGCGTGGTCCTCGCAGGCATCGCCCTCGGTGCCTGGGCGGGTGGCATCTCGGCCGACCGGGTCGACCCGGCCCGACTCCTCGGTCCGCTGCTCGTGGCGGGTGGGGCCTCGGCGCTCGCCTCGCCCGCGATCGTGGACGCCATCGGGCCGACCCTCGGCGGCGACGGGCCGCTCCAGATCATCTGGTTGACGTCGGTGGCGTTCCTCGTCCCGTCGATCCTCCTGTCGGCGGTGCCGCCGATCGTCATCAAGCTGCGGCTCCGCTCGATCGAGGAGACCGGCACCGTCGTCGGCTCGTTCTCCGCCCTCGGCACGATCGGCGCCCTGGTCGGCACCTTCGTGACCGGGTTCATCCTCATCGCCGCCGCCCCGAGCCGCCCCGTCGTCATCGCGATCGGCATCGGCACGGTGGCGGCCGGGATCGTGGCCCTCGCCCGGACACGTCGCTGGCAGGCAGTCGCCGGGTCGGTGGCGGCGGTGCTGGTGGCCGCCATCGCCCTGGCCGTGGTGCCCGGTCCGTGCGACGAGGAGACCAAGTACTACTGCGTCTCGGTCCGTGCCGACGACACGCGCCCCAGCGGGCGGGTCCTCGTACTCGACACGCTCCGGCACTCCTACGTCGACCTCGACGACCCCACCCACCTCGAGTTCCGGTACACCAAGCTCATGGCCGACGCGGTGGCGACGTTGCCGCCCGGCCCCCTCGACGCCCTGTACCTCGGCGGCGGGGGGTTCACGCTGCCGGTCCACCTCCGGGAGGTGCGCCCGGGCTCGACGGCCGACGTCCTCGAGATCGACCCGGACCTGATCGAGCTCGCCGCCGACGAGTTCGGGGTCGAGTTCGACGACGGCCTCACCGCCGAGGCCGGCGACGCCCGCCTCGCCCTCCCGTCGCGGGCCGACGGCGCCTACGACGTCGTCCTCGGCGACGCCTTCGGGAGCCTGTCGGTGCCCTGGCACCTGACGACGGTCGAGTTCGTCTCGGAGCTCCGCCGGGTGCTGGCACCCGGTGGCCTCTACGTCGTCAACCTCATCGACTACCCGCCCGCCGACTTCGCCCGCGCCGAGACCGCCACCCTGCTCGAGGTGTTCGACGACGTCGCCGTGGTGGCGCCGGCCGACTATCTCGCCGGCGAGCGCGGCGGCAACTTCATCGTGGTGGCGGCGGTCGACGGCACCATCGACCGGGCCGCCCTCGCCGCCGCCATCGAGACCCGGGGCGACGATGAGGTCGTCACCGACCCCGCCGCCACCCTCGAGTTCGCCGGTGACGCCCGCCCGCTGGTCGACGACTTCGCCCCCGTCGACCAACTCCTCTCACGCCCGTAGGCTCAACGGCATGCTGCGACTGATCGGCAACGTCATCTGGCTCCTCCTCGGGGGCATCGAGGCGGCCATCGGCTGGGCGATCGCCGGGCTCATCCTCTTCATCCCGATCGTGACGATCCCCTTCGGGATCCAGGCCCTGAAGATCGCCCGCTACACGCTGTGGCCCTTCGGCTCCAAGCTCGTGTCGGCCGTCGACAGCCCCCTCCACGGGATCGCGGCGATCATCGGCAACATCCTGTGGATCCCCTTCGGGCTCATCCTCGCCGTCGTCCACCTCACAGCCGCCCTGCTCACCGCCATCACCATCATCGGGCTGCCCTTCGCCTGGGCGCACCTGAAGCTGGCCGGCGTCTCGCTGGTGCCGTTCGGGTTCCGGGTCGTCGACGCCGACTCCTACGCGGCCGGCGAGGCCGCCCACGCCGTCGACCGCCTCGGCTGAGGCGCCGCCGGTACCCTGCCGGCGTGCTCGAACGCACGCTCTTTCGGGCCGTCGTCGCCTTCCGCATCATCGCGCTGGCCTGGATGGTCGCCCTCGTCGCCGTCACGGTGGCCACGGTGCCGGACATCTCGGTCGGGTTGGTGGTCGCCTCCCTGGCGGTGGCCGTGGCGGGCACCGTGGGCCTCCAGGTCGCTGCCCGGGCCCAGGTCGCCGGCCGGGGCTGGGTCGCCCTCGACGCCGCCGTCTCGTTGGTGGTGGCGGCGGGACCGTGGTTCGCCGGGACCACCGAGCCGTTCTACGGCGGCTACCCCATGAGCGCCGTGGTGTTGGTGGCCTTCGCGGCGGGGACCCGATGGGCGGTGGGCCTGGCCGTCGCCCAGTTCGCCGTCATCCTGGCCGGCGCGGTGGCCGTGGGTCCCGTCGACGTCGGTGACGTGACCCGCACCGGTCTCACGCTGCTCATCGTGGCCTGGGTCGTGGGCTGGGTGATCGGGTCGCTGCGGGATGCCGATGCCCGGCGACGATCCGCCGAGGCCGCCCTGGCCGAGGAGCGGGAGGCCCGAGTGCGCGCCGAGGAGCGGGCATCGCTCGCGGCCCGCCTCCACGACTCCGCCGTCCAGACCCTCGTCGTGCTCCGCCAGCAGGCCGACGACCCCGAGCGGGTTCGGGCTCTCGCCCGCCGACAGGAGCGCGAGCTGCGGGACCTCATCGCCGGGACGGCGGCGACTCCCGACGGGCTGGCAGCCGGGCTCGGTCGGGTGGCCGACGAGGTGGAGGACCTGCACGGTCTCCACGTCGAACGGGTGCTGCTCGGCGACGCCGACCCGTCCCCGGCCGTGGAGGCCGCCGTCGGCGCTGCCCGCGAGGCCCTGGTCAACGTCGCCCGTCATGCCGGCGTCGAGCGCGCCCACCTGTTCGCCGAGGTCGCCGACGGCACCCTGACCGTCTCGGTGCGCGACCGCGGTCGGGGCTTCGACCCCACCGAAGTGGGGGAGGGAACCGGCCTCACGAGGTCGGTGCGGGATCGGATCACTGCCGTCGGCGGCACCGTGCGACTCCGATCGGCGCCCGAGCAGGGCACCGACGTCGAGGTGACGGTGCCGACTGCCGACGACGGAGGCGATCCCTGATGCGGGTCTTCATCGTCGACGACCACGAGATCGCCCGGACGGGGCTGCGGACCATGCTGGGCGACGCCGTCGAGGTGGTCGGGGAGGCCGACGAGCCCTCGATCGCCGCCGAGCTCATCCTCGAACGTGCTCCCGACGTCGTGCTGGTCGACGTCCAGATGCCGGGCGGCGGCGGGGCCCACACGGTCTCGCTCGTGCGGGCCCGCACCGACTCGGTGGCGTTCCTCGCCGTCTCCGCCTCGGCTCGACCCGAGGACGTCGTCGGCATCATCAGGGCCGGGGCGCTCGGCTACGTCACGAAGGGCGACGCCGATCGGGACCGGCTGCTGGCGGCGATCGCGGCCGTGGCCGACGGGAGCCCGTACTTCAGCCCCGAGTTGGCCGGTTTCGTGGCCCGGGCCTTCGACGACGTGGAACCGGCCGACGTCGACCCCGAGATCGACCGGCTGACGCCCCGGGAGCGGGAGGTCATGATCGAGCTCGCCAAGGGGGCCACCAACCCCGAGATCGCGCAACGGCTCGGCATCTCCCGCAAGACGGTCGAGACCCACGTTGGGGCGGTACTGCGGAAGCTGCAGTTGACCACCCGCCAGGCCGTGGTCCGCTGGGTCACCGAACGCGGGCTCTGACGTCGAACGGTGCGCCGGGCGGGGAGTGGACGGGGAGCAGACCGTCGGACACGGTGGGCGCCGGGATACGATGGATCCGTGGACACCAGGGAGATGCTCACCTGGGCGACGGTCGTCGCCGCCATCGCCGGGGGGTTGACGATGGCCGTGATCGCCTACGGCTTCGGCATCGTGATCGGGATCGTGGCCGTCGGCTTCTTCCTCGCCGCGGTGGTGACCTCTCGGATGGAGAACCACAAGCAGGTGGTGGCCTGGGGCACCGCCGTCGCCGTCGCGACCGTCGCCATCGGGCTGGTGCTGGTCGCGATCTTCCGGGACTCCCGGGCAGCCGAGGCGGCGCTGGCCGCGCTGGTGGCCTAGATCTCGGCGTCGACGTCGAGCAGTTCGTCGATCGCCATCAGGGCCCGCTGTTCCTCGGGGGTCACCCGCGTGCCGCCGATCCCGAGGATCGACCCCTCCTTGGCGGCTCGGGCGACCTCGACGGCCACCTCCCGGACCCAGGCCTTGTAGCCCTCCGCGACGCCCGGCTCGCACCTGGCATCGACGACGCGGGCGGCCTCCCGGACCTCGGCCTCGAGCGCGGGTCGATCCGACAGGGGCGCCGCCGCCGTGTCCGGAGCCCGGTTGTCGTCGGTCATGTCGGCGATGAGGGCAGCGACCAGATGGTGGCCCGCCCCGGCCAACTCGACGTGGCGGATGCTCTTCGCCATCGCCCGGAACTCGGCTCGCATGTTCCGGCGGTCGGTCTCGGCCGTGGCCACGAGGCTGCCGGCCGCGATCGGGGCCCGGAGCAGGGCCGTCCATTCGTCGTTGGTGAACTGGTCCTTGGTCATGTGGGGTTCCCGGGTCGGTCAGGTGGCGGGGACGTTATCCGATCCGCGGTGCCGAGTGGGGATCGCCCCGGTGGCCCAGACCGAGGCGAAGAAGACGACCACCCACGGCCATGTCACGCCGCTCAGGACGAGGGCGGCCACCGAGGCGATGGCTCCGACGACGCCGCCGGCCACCAGCCAGCCCGGCCGTTCGACCATCCCACGGCGACCGCGGGCCTCCAGGCCGGCGAGGGCGACGACGAGGGGCAGGGTGACGGCGGTCAGGACGGCGATCCACACCGGGCGGGTCCACCACCAGAGGTCGGAGAACGGTTCGATGGTGAGGAACCAGCCCCCGACGGCCAGGTCCAGGGCCGCCACGAGGATCATCACGGTCAGGTGCCAGGTGAACCACGTCATGACCACGGCTCCGCCCGCCACCACCCACGTCCAGGTCCGGGTGCGCTCGAGCGCCCGTTGCAGCCGGGGGGCCGCCAGGCCCACCAGGCCCATCTGCATGGTGGCAAGGGCGAGAATGACCGCCGTGGGCGGCTCGGTGTTGTTCAGCCCGGTC
Source organism: Acidimicrobiia bacterium (assembly GCA_040883295.1). Classification (GTDB taxonomy): domain Bacteria; phylum Actinomycetota; class Acidimicrobiia; order Spongiisociales; family JAENVV01; genus JAHEFX01. Next base: position 9,937 of record JBFLKR010000312.1, on the reverse strand, counting down.
TGGGAGTCCAGCCCGATCATGGGCAGCGGATAGGGGCCCACCGTGACCCCGAGGATCAGGAGCCCCAGCCCGATGGGAGCCAGCCATCGGCCTACCGACGGGCGGCGCCAGTCCGCCATGCCGTAGCCGGCTTGGTGGACGGTGCCCCACATGAAGGCGAAGTTCGCCCACCCCAGCCACTCGGCCCCGGCGGTGAACCGGACGAGATCGACCAGCAGCGTCAGGGCCACGCCGACCACGACGGTGCGCCACCCCCACCGCAGCCACCACCGGTGGGTGAGCGGTGCCAGCAGGACGATGCCGAGGTAGACGGCGATGAACCACAGCGGCACGAGGGCCCCACGGGCGGCGGCCCGCACCAGGCCGTCGTCCAGCCACAGCCGCATCAGCGGTGCCAGCACGGCCCAGAAGGCGACCAGCAAGGAGATGGGGACGATGAGGCGCCGGGCGCGACGGCCCAGCCAGGACCCGATGGTGCCGTCGGCCTCGGCGGCGAGCAAGGAGCGGCCGTTGCTGAAGCCGCCGGCGAGGAAGAAGAGCGGCATGACCTGCAGTGCCCAGGTGAGCAGCTGCAGGGTGGGGTTGTCGTCGAGGGCGTTGGCGATCACCACGTCGCCCGACGGGTCGATCCACAGGACCGCCATGAGCCAGTGGCCGACGACGACGACGCCCATGGCGAAGACCCGGAGGGCATCGACGAGCCGGTCCCGGTCGGGCGGGGTTCGCTCGGCTTCGGTACGGGCTCGGGAGAGGATCGAGGTCACCGGGGCTCCTTTCGTCTCCCATCATCGTGGCCCGCCGGCACCGCCGCCACCATCGGGGAGCTCACCGAGGGGTCTGGGGGTACCCTCGGCCCGTGCCCTCCGATGCGTGGCGCGAGCTCGCCGAGATCACCGACGCGCTGTTGGCCCTTCCCGACGATGCCTTCACCGAGCGGGCGGAGCTGCTGGCGCGTCGCGACAGGATCCGGGCGGAGGCACGCTCGGCTGCGTCGCCCGACCACGATCGGCCCACCGGCGACCTGCTTGCCGAGTTCGACGAGGTGACTCGCCGGGTTCGGGCCATCATCGGGCGGCGGATCAACCTCGTCTCCCAGGCCGGCTCCTCGCTCGCGTCGGGGGCCGGTGCCGACGGGTGGGGCGGGGTGGAGCTCAACCGGGCCATGGACGAGGCGGCCGGCCTCGACGGGCTCCAGGCTCGGATGCGTCGCCTCCGGGAGGTGTTGGCCGACCGGGGGGTGCCCGCCGAGCGGCTCAGTGGCGACGACTCGGCTGGTTGAGTTGCCAGAGGAAGAACACCACCGCGCCCATCCAGGTCAGCCAGGCGAGTGAGGCGAGGGCCAGCCAACCCGCCGGCTCGACGAACACCCAGAACGCGGCGGTGGCGATGCCGAGCGCGGCCCAGTCGACGCAGAGGACGGTGAACGCCGCCGAGAGACGCTGGCGGCCGATGAGCATCGACCACCACAGCGGGGCGATGGCGACGTGGATGAGCCACGTCACGATGCCCGCCCCCCAGCCGACCTCCTGCCAGACGAGCCATGCCGCGATCGCCTCGATGGCGGCCACGAGCACCCCCGACACGGCGGCGGGACGGGCGGTCGGCGCCCACTCGGGCCGTTCGAGGGCGTTCCACCACGCCCGGCGCTCGGGGCGCAGCAGTGGCAGGGGACCGACGAGGAGGACGAGTGCGAAGACGGCGACCACGGCCCCATCCTGCCAGCGACCGCCGACCTCGCCGTCCGCCCTAGCCTCGTACCGATGATCGTTGCCGACCTGGTGGAACACCTCGCCCCCGCCATCGAGGGCGCCGCCGAGTGGGACCCGGTCGGATTGCAGGTCGGCGACCCCATGGCCGAGGTGGGTTCGATCGGCGTGTGCCACGAGGTCACCGACGTCACCGTCGAGCGGGCAGCCGGCCTCGACCTGCTCATTGCCTACCACCCCCTGCTGTTCCACCCGACCACCTCGTTCGTCTCCGGGCCCACCCCGGCGGGGCGGGCGGTCCGGCTCGTCGGATCCGGTACTGCCCTGTTCGTGGTCCACACCGGCTGGGACACCCGTCCCGGTGGGACGGCCGATGCCCTCGCCGCCGCCCTGGGGCTCGGGACGACCGAGTCATTCGCCCCGGTGTCCGATGCGCCGGCGGCGCCGGGACTCGGTCGGGTCGGCGACCTCCCCGAACCCACGACCCCGGCGGCACTGGCAACGACCGCCGAGGCCGTCCTCGGGGCGACGGCCCCTCGGGTCGCCGGCGATCCCGAGCGCCCGATCCGACGGATCGCCGTGCTGCCGGGCTCGGGTGCCGACGCCGTGGCCGCTGCCGCCGCGGCGGGCGCCGAGGCCCTCGTCACGGGCGACGTGTCCCACCACCGGGCGACGGCGGCCCTCGACGCCGGCGTGTCGATCATCGACGTGGGCCACGCCCCGTCCGAGCGACCCGGCATGGCGGCGCTCGTACGATGGGTGACCGAACTCGACGCCGTCCCCGTCGTCGACCTCACCGACATCGTCACCAGCCCCTGGGAGGGCCGTTGAGACAGCTCCACACGACCGCCGACCTCCTCGACCTCCAGGAGCTCGACCTCCGCATCGACGAGTTGCTCGAACGGCGGGCCTCGTTGCCGGAACTCGAGCGCTACCGGGCGACCCACGAATCGCTCACCACGCTGGGCGTCGAGCATGCCGACCTGGCCGGGCGGCTGAAGTCGGCCTCCCGGGAGCTCGACCGCATCGACGGGGAGGCTGACCTCGCACGCAGGAAGCTCGAGCAGGTCCAGGTGCAGATGTACTCCGGCGGCTCGAAGGCCAAGGAGGTCCAGCACCTCGGCATGGAGGTCGAGCAGCTGCAGCGGCAGATCTCCGACATGGAGGACACGGAGCTGGAGCTCATGGAGATCGTGGAGGAGCTCGAGCCGCAGGTGGCGGAGCGGGCCGAGGCCATCGAGCGGCTCGAGGCCGAGAAGGCGCAGCTGGAGGCGGTCATCAAGGAGGCCTGGGCCGGCATCGACGCCGAGATCGGCCGCAAGGAGGCCCGCAAGGTCGAGGAGGTCGCCGGCATCGATCCCGACCTGGTGGCCGTCTACGAGAAGCTGCGGGAGTCCCGCGGCGGGCGGGTGGTCGCCCCCCTCGAGGAGGGGCGAACCTGTGGGTCGTGCCACGTGGCGCTGTCGGTGGCCGAGATCCACGGTCTCCGGGCCGAGGAGCTCCCTCGCTGCGTCCACTGCGGGCGGCTCCTCGCACTCTGATGTTCCTCTGGCACGTCGGCGCCTCGACGTTCCTCTTCCGCTGGATCTTCCGGGACCCGGCCGTCGACCTGCGCTTCCTCGCGGTGGGGGCGGTGCTCCCGAACCTCGTCGACCTGCCGCTGGCGCTCGCCCTCGGCTTCCCCGACGGCGCCCACCGGCTCTGGGCCCATGCCCTGGTGGTGCCGATCTCGCTCATGTTCGTCCTGTTGGTGGTGACCCGGCGGGGGCCGACCCGCAAGCGGTGGATGGCGCTGACGGTCGGTGTCTTCTTCCACCTGCTGCTCGACCAGATGTGGGCCCTGCCCGAGACGCTCCTCTGGCCGTTCCTCGGCACTGGCTTCTCCGACATGGGCGTGGCGTCGTTCGGTGACCTGGTCGACTCGGCCGTCGACGTCTGGGCGATCGTCGGCGAGGTCGTCGGCCTCGCCTACCTCGCCTTCGTGTGGGGCTGGGCGCCGCCCGAGGACCGGGCCGCCTTCACCGCGACGGGGGTGCTCAGGTTGGGGGCGCCCCGGGACCCCGCGGCGGGTTGACCTGCGCCGGTGCCTTGCCGGCGGTCACCGCCAGCCGAACGGCAATCACCACCAACAGGACGCCGAAGGCGATCTGGAGACGCTCGGCGGGGATGATCTGGGCGAGCAGCGCACCGCCGAACCCGCCGAGGAACGAACCGGCCGCCACCGACCACGCCACCCCCCAGCGCATCCGACCGGCCCGGGCGTGGCCGATGGCCCCGATGACGGCCGCCGGGAGGATCGCCACGAGCGAGGTGCCCTGGGCCTTCTGCTGGACGAGGTCGAAGAGGATGACGAGCGCCGGGACGTAGATGACGCCGCCGCCGATGCCGAGGAGCGCCGCCAGGGCTCCGGCCACCAGCCCCACCGCGAGCAGCACGAGGGTGGCGACGACGTCGAGGTCGAGCACCGTCGCCGTCCCCGAGGCGCCGGGGAGCAGCATCCGGACGGCGGCGACGAGGACGACCACCACGAAGGTCCACGCCAGCACGCGCTCGGGAACCCGGTCGGCGAAGTGGCTCCCGACCCACGACCCGACGATGGCGCCGACCGCCAGCACGAGCCCGCCCGTCCACGAGACGCGTTCGTTGGCGATGAACGGGACGAGGGCCGACACCGTGCCGACCGCGATCGCCACGAGGCTGACGGCGGCGGCCTGCAGCTGGGGGAGCCGCAGGATCATGACGAGGGCGGGGACGATGATGACGCCCCCACCGATCCCGAACAGCCCCGCCACGACCCCGGCCGCGAGCCCGACGGCGGCGGCGAGGAGCAGGTGTCGGCGGTCGGCCATGGGTACCCCCTACGGTACCCACCGACCCGCCGCTCCCGGAATCAGTCGGCGGCCAACGCTCGCAGCGCCGGAAGCACCTCGGCCCCGAGCTGGGCGATGAGGCCCTCCTGGTCCAGTGACGCCATCTGGATCGTCACGATGTCGGCGCCGAGGTCGGCGACGAGCGGCCGGTAGGTGTCGACGATCTCGTCGCTCGTGTACGACAGGGCGTACCGGCCGAGCACCTCCTCGCGGGGCAACTCGTCGGCCTTCTCCCGCAGCTCGGTGGGATCGACCGCCTCGAGGCGTCCCGGGGCCCGCAGACCCCGCCACGAGAAGAGCGCCTCCCAGGCCTCGTCTTCGTCGCGGGCGTGGATCGTCCATCGGGAGGCGGCCACGGTTGGCTCCGGCTTCCCGGCCTCGGCGGCGGCCGCCCGCAAGGGGTCGGTGACCCGCTCGATGGTCTCGGCGGGGTCCTTCACCGAGCAGATGACCCCGTCGGCCTTCGTCCCCGCCAGCGTCGCCGACTTCGGCCCGCCGGCTGCCATCCAGATGGGCACCCGCTCGACCGGGGGGGAGTACAGGCGTGCCCGGTCGGTCACGTAGTACTCCCCGTCGTAGGTCAGCTTCTCGCCGTCGAGGAGGGCCCGCATGATCTCGAGGGCCTCGGTCATCCGGGCATTGCGCTCGGCGTAGGCGGGGAACTCGTAGCCGAGTGGGCCCTCGTTGATGTTCTCGCCGGTGCCGACGCCGAGGTTGAAGCGGCCACCCGACAGGCGGTCGAGGGTGGCGGCGGCCTGGGCCACGATCGCCGGGTGGAATCGGAAGAGGGGGGTCGTGACGGCCGTGCAGAACTCGACCCGCTCGGTGGCTTGGGCCATCGCCCCGATCGTCGAGTAGGCGAACCCCGAGGCCGAGGCGTCGTCGACCCAGGGGTGGAAGTGCTCGGACACCATGATCATGTCGAAGCCCGCCTCCTCGGCGAGCACGGCGTGGCGGACGAGCTCCTCGGGCTGCCACTGCTCGTGGCCGGCGAAGTAGGCGAAGCGGGTCATCGGGTCTCCGGGGTGGGGGGCCGTGGGTGGGAGCTGAGTCTGCCAGAGCCGATCGACCGTCGCCGCGGGTCCCCGCACCCGTTCTTGTCGGGCTGGGCCTTCCCACGGCAGGGCCAGCCCGACACGAACGACCAATCGGGCTCGCATCCCTCGCCGATCTGGCCGTGGCGACCCCTATGGTCGGCCCATGAGCGACCGCCCCACCACCCTCGGAGACCTCCGGGCCTCGGGCTGGGAACCCCGCACCGTCAAGGCCGAGGTCCGATCGAACCTCATCGACCGCATCCGGGCGGGCCGACCACTCGTCGACGGGATCGTCGGCTACGAGGACACCGTCGTGCCCGCCCTCGAGCGGGCGATCCTCGCCGGCCACGACATCATCCTCCTCGGCGAGCGGGGCCAGGGGAAGACCCGCCTCATCCGGGGCCTCGTCGGCCTCCTCGACGAGGCGATTCCCGCCATCGACGGCACCGAGACCAACGACGACCCCTACGCCCCCAGCTCGGCCGCCGGCCGTCGGATCCTCGCCGAGCAGGGCGACGACGCCCCGATTCGCTGGTTGGCCCCCGAGGACCGGTTCTCGGAGAAGCTGGCCACGCCCGACATCGCCGTCGCCGACCTCATCGGCGACCTCGACCCGATCAAGGTCGCCGAGGGCCGCTACCTCACCGACGAGGAGACGATCCACCACGGGCTCGTCCCCCGCACCAACCGCGGCATCGTCTCGATCAACGAGCTGCCCGACCTGCCACCGCGCATCCAGGTGGCGTTGCTGAACGTGCTCGAGGAGCGGGACGTGCAGATCCGCGGTCACCTCGTGCGGCTCGAGCTCGACCTGCTGTTGGTCGCCACCGCCAACCCCGAGGACTACACCAACCGGGGCCGGATCATCACGCCCCTCAAGGACCGGTTCGGCTCGGAGGTGCGCACCCACTACCCGCGCACGGCCGAGCACGAGATCACCATCGTCGGCCAGGAGCTGACGCCGCCGCCCGCCGACGTCGTCTGGGACCTGCCCCAGGTCATGCGAGAGGTCGTGGTGGCGCTCACCGAGCGGGCCCGCACCTCCAGTCATGTCAACCACCGCTCCGGGGTGTCGGTCCGGTTCTCGATCGCCAACGCCGAGACCCTCATCGCCTCTGCCATTCGTCGGGCGCTCCGCACCGGCGAGTCGCCGGCCGTGCCCCGGGTGGCCGACCTCCCATCGCTCGTCCAGTCGTCGATGGGTCGGCTGGAGTTCGAGGTCTTCGAGGAGGGCCGCGAGGAGGAGTTGCTGCGCCGCATGGTGTCGGAGGCGGTCCTCGACGTGTTCCGTGACCGGCTCGGCACCGCCGACCTCTCCGGGGTCCTCGCCGCCTTCGACGCCGGCGTCGAGGTGGAGACCGGCGACCTCGTGCCGTCCGAGCAGGTGGTCGCCGATGCCGGCGACGTGCCGGACCTCGCCGACCTCCTCCGTCGTCTCGACCTCGCCGAGGAGTCGCCCGCCCACGTCGCCTGCGGCCTCGAGTTCGTCATGGAGGGCCTCCACCTCACCCGCCGACTCAACAAGGACGCCACGCTCTCGGGCGGGACGGTCTACGCCGGCTGATGTACCGCTACCGCCGCTGGGACGGCACCCAGGACCCGTTCGGGGACCTCCTCCCCGCCGACGAGCTCGTCGACCGGTTCTCCCGGGACCTGCTCGACGGGTGGGGTGCCGACCACGCCCTCGAGCGACTGCTCCGCCAGGGCCTCGACGGCCGCTTCGAGGGGCTCGAGCAACTCCGGGACCGGATCCGGCGGCTGCGGGAGGCACTGGCCGAGCGGGGTCGCCTCGACCCCTTGGGGGACGTCCGCGAACGCCTCGAGGCGATCACCGACCTCGAACGGGAGGCGCTCGCCGAGGACCCCTCCGAGGACGCCCGCATGCGCGAGCTCGAGCTGGAGATGCTGCCCGACTCGCCCGCCCGCCAGATCGCCGAGCTGCGCGACCACGACTGGGCGTCGTCCGAGGCCGGCGAGCGGTTCGAGGCGCTGCTGGAGGAACTGCGTTCGGAGATGGCGTCGCAGGCCATCGCCGGGATGCGGGACGCCGTCGAGTCGATGTCCGAGGCGGACCTCGCGGCGATGAAGGACATGATGGCCGACCTCAACGGCCTCCTCGCCGAGCACGCGGCCGGGACGGGTCCCACCCAGGCCGAGTTCGAGGACTTCATGGCCCGCCACGGTCGGTTCTTCCCCGAGCAGCCCCGCACCTTCGACGAGCTGCTCGAGGTGCTCGCCCGCCGGGCGGCGGCGGCGAGCCGCTTCATGGCCTCGCTGTCGCCCGAGCAACGAGCCGAACTGGCGGCCCTCTCCGACGAGCTGCTGTCGGACCTCGACCTCCGCTTCCAGATGCAGCAACTCGCCGACGGGCTTCGCGCCGCCATGCCCGACCTCGGATGGGACCAGCCGGTGCCCCAGGGAGAGGGCGACCCGATCGGCCTCGCCGAAGGCCTCGCCCGCATCGAGCAGGGGTCCCTGCTCGACCAACTCGACGACGCCCTCGGCCAGGACTACCCGGGGGCGTCGCTCGCCGACATCGACCGGGAGGCATTGGTGGCGGCGCTCGGTGACGAAGCCGGTCGCGACCTCGACGCGCTCCGCCAGGTCGAGGCCGAGCTCGAGCGGGCTGGGGTCATCGCCCGGTCTGAGGGGCGCCTCGAACTGACCCCGCGAGGGGTCCGCAAGCTGGGGGAGCGGGCGCTGGTCACGGTGTTCGAACGCCTCGACGCCGACCGCCCGGGTGGCCACGACACCTCGACGGTGGGTGGTCGGGGCGAGCCCACGGGCCAGTCCCGGCCGTGGCGGCACGGCGACGACCTCCGCCTCGACCTCACCCGCACCGTGTCCAACGCCGTTCGGCGCACCGGCCCGACCCGGGACGGTGTGTCACTCACGCTCGACGACTTCGAGATCGGCGAGATGGAGCGCCGCACCCGGGTGGCCACCGTGCTCCTCCTCGACATGAGCCGGTCGATGCCCCTGCGAGGCCACTGGGTCCACGCCAAACGGATGGCGCTGGCCCTCCATGCCCTCATCTCGGGCGCCTACCCCGAGGACAGCCTCGACATCGTGGGGTTCTCCGACCTCGCCCGTCGCATGACCCCCGCCGACCTCGCCGTGATGGACTGGGAGCCGGTCTACGGCACGAACATGGAGCACGCCTTCAACCTCGCCGGCCGGATCCTCGCCGACCAACCCGATGCTTCCCGCCAGGTCCTCCTGGTCACCGACGGCGAGCCGACCGCCCACCTCATGGAGGGCGGCATGCCCTTCTTCCAGTGGCCGCCCGCCTGGGAGACGATCGAGAAGACGATGAAGGAGGCCATGCGCCTCGCCCGCTCGGGGGTCACGCTCAACGTGTTCATGCTCGAGGAGAGCCCGGGATTGGTCCGCTTCATGGACCACCTCGCCAAGACCGTGGGCGGACGGGTGTTCTCGACACCCAGCAGCGAGGTGGGGGAGATGATCGTCAGCGACTACGTGCGGCGACGGGGCTGACGCCGGTCCGCGACCGGCCGGTGAGGTCCGGGTGCTCAGGTGGTCTTCGGCTCGGCCGCCCGGCGGTTCGGACGAACCGGCAGCGGCCGAGCTCGTCCGATTGCCGCATGCCCTCAGGGCGCGACGACCTCGATCACGGCCATCCGCCAGATCCCGCTCTGGTGGTAGTCCTCGAACCCGGCGTCGAACAGATAGGTGTTGCCGGCCTCCATGTCCACGGTGTAACTGTGGGTCCCGGGCGACGCCGGCCAGTCGGAGAGCACCTCGGTGTAACCCGCCACGGGCGGATCGCTCGTCACGAGGCTGCCACCCACCTCGATCATCTCCAACTCCACGGCGAGTGCGTCGGAGCCGGTCTCGTACGCCATGACATACAGGATTCCGTCGCTGTCGGTCTCGTTGGAGAACGTCACCGTCACGGTTCCTTCGACGATCTCGCGATCGCCGACGAACGAGGTGCCGTCACCGGTGAACGCGACCTCGATCCGGGCCTCGTCGGCTGGCACCGGTCCTCCACCCAACAGGACGAAGATGCCCCAGATCCCGAGTCCGATCACGACGACGACGGCAGCGGCCGCTCCGAGTGTCGTCACCGATGACCGGTCGGCCGGCCTCGATTGCGCTTGCATGAGCGCCTCCCTTCAACTTCTCATCATCGCGCCGGTCGGACGACGGTGTCCACTGGGCCCGACGGGTTTCCACCCTCGCCCCGGAAGCCCGACAGCCAGGCGCAGCTCGTCCGGTCTCGGTCGGTCAGGCCGTCCGCGTTTCGACGCCCTGCCGCCTGAGGAAGGCCGCCACGAATCCGCCGGTGGCGAGGTCATGG